>DATHUN010000124.1:0-2471 GCA_035462205.1 Anaerolineales bacterium | reverse complement strand
ATGATCAGGAGAACAATGGGAATCACGATCAGCAAACGCTGCCGCGCACGCTGTTGATTCTCATACTGTCCGCTCCACGACACGTAATAGCCAGTCGGAAGTTGGACCCTTTGATCGATGGCACTCTTTGCTTCGTCCACAAAGCTGCCTACATCACGGCCTCGCACATTCAACAATACGGTTCCCCTTAACAGACCATTCTCGCTTGAGATCATCGTTGGTCCATTTACGCTTCGTATTTCTGCGAGTTGGGCCAGAGGAATGGGGGCACCGTTGGGAGAAGTAATCGGGATTTGTCCTAGAGCTTGGGGACTGCTGCGAAACTCTGGTGCGTAACGCACACGTACCGGGAAACGTTTTCTTCCTTCAATGGTGATTGTGAGATTAGTTTCACCAATGCCCTTTTCAATCGCATCCTGAATCGTTGCGACCTCAATCCCATAACGAGCTGCCGCCGTACGGTTGATCTTAATATCGATGTAGGGAGCGCCACTGATCTGTTCCGGATAGACATCCACAGCACCCGGGATACTCTTAACTACCTCCGCTACCCGGCGCGACACGTCCTCGAGTGTCTGTAAGTCGTTGCCAAAAATCTTAATGCCAACCTGCGACCGAATACCGGTTGTGAGCATGTCGATGCGGTTGATGATCGGCTGCGTCCAGATATTGGTGATACCGGGCATCCGCAGCCTTTCGTCCATTTCCGCGATCAGTCGCTCGCGTGTCATGCCGGCTCGCCACTGGTCTGGTGATTTCAAATGCACGATGGTTTCGTTCATGTTCACCGGCGCCGGATCTGTTGAAGTTTCGGCACGTCCTGACTTCCCTACCGCCCATTCAACCTCTGGAAAGCTTTTCAGGATCTCGTCCTGGCGAGACGTGATCTTGAGCGCTTCGTCAATCGAGATCGCTGGATCGGTAACAGGCATGAACATCAAGTCGCCTTCATTCAATGGCGGCATAAACTCTTTGCCGATCCCGAGCGAAAGGAGCAACGCGCCCGAAAAGAGCGTTGCCGCGGCCAGCACCGTTATGAGGCGGTGTAGCAAGGCCAACGTGAGCACAGGGCGATAGATAGCCTGCAAGAAGCGCATTACAGGGTTCGAACGTTCCGAATGGAACTTGCCGCCGAGCAGGAATGTGCAGAGCACTGGGACCAGGGTAACGGCGATGATCGTGGCGCCAATCATCGCGAACGTCTTGGTGAATGCCAGCGGATGAAACAGTTTTCCTTCCTGCCCCGTCAACGCAAAGACGGGAATGAACGCAAGCACAATGATCAGCATGGAAAAGAAGACAGGCCGCGCAACCAGCCGTGTCGAATCCAAAACAGTCTTCCAAACCAGTGGTCTGTCTTTCGGATCTACTTTGCGTTTTTCCAGGAAACGGAAAGCGTTCTCCGTCACGACAATTCCCGCGTCAACGAGGACGCCGATAGCGATCGCAATTCCTGACAGTGACATCAGATTCGAGCTAATGCCCATGTACTTCATGAAGAGAAACGACATGAGCACGGCCAAGGGGAGCGGGATGGTGACAATCAGAATTGAGCGGAAGTGAAGAAGGAAGACGATGTGGGCCAAAGTCACCAACAACAACTCTTCAATCAATGCTCGCTTAAGCGTGCTGGTGGCTCGCTCAATCAGTTGAGTCCGGTCGTAAAACGGCACCACTCTGACGCCCTGTGGCAAGCCTGATTGAAGCGCGGCAAGCTTTTGCTTTACTGCGTCGATCACTTCGAGTGTGTTGACGCCATAGCGGGCAATGACGACACCGCCCACAGCCTCTTTCCCGTTTTTATCGAGAACGCCGGTGCGGAACGCGTTTCCGAGTTTTACATCGGCAACGTTGCGCACGTAGATCGGCGTTCCGTTTTGCGCGCCGATGACGACATTCTCGACGTCGGCGACAGAGCTAATCAGACCTACACCACGAACAACCGCCCACTCTCCCGATTGTTCGACAACATTGCCACCCACATTGTTGTTAGAGCGTTGCACTGCCTCCACAACAGTCGAAAGAGGAAGCGCGTAGGCACGTAGCCTGTTGGGATCGACATCAACCTGATATTGCTGAACATAACCACCCACAGAGGCGACCTCAGCAACTCCAGGCACAGAATTAAGTTGGTAACGAACAAACCAATCCTGCAGCGTTCGCAAGTCTCTCAAGTTCATCTGATCGCTTTCGAGCGTGTACCAAAAAATCTGGCCCACGCCCGTTGCGTCAGGTCCGAGCGTTGGAGCGACGCCTTCCGGAAGCTGTTTGCTCACCAGGTTCAGTCGCTCAAGCACTCGTGTTCTGGCCCAGTAAAGATCGACATTATCTTCAAAGATGACGTTGATCATCGAGAAGCTGAATGCCGAACTTGCGCGCACCACTCGCACTCCGGGAAGTCCTTGAAGGTTAGTTACGAGCGGGTAAGTAACTTGATCTTCGACCTCTTGCGGTGATCGCCCGAGCCAATC
>DATHUN010000123.1:0-6097 GCA_035462205.1 Anaerolineales bacterium | reverse complement strand
GTTCTCCGTGCTGACCACATCTTTCGCGATCGTGATCGGCGGGTTGTTCGATCTCTATACCTCCCACTATTTCACCATGGTATGGACTCTGGCGGTAGCCCTCGCCGGTGGCGCGCTGGTCGGCCTGGGACTGGTGTTTCCTCAGGAAGCAAGCATCCTGTTCCGTCGCCCGTATTTGCGCTGGATCGGGTTTGCGATTGCAATTGTCCTGACGCTGAATGCCTATCTGGTGTTGTACGACTTTGAAAGACCAACAGCTTATATTGGTGCCTGGCGCAACATTTATATCTTCGTGGCTCTCGCCGGGCTGTTCTATTTTGTCACTTTAGCATATCGCGCGTTTTTCTCACTCTCGCCCGTGGTCAAGAACCAGGCGCGTACAATCTTGATTGGGGCCCTGCTGGGATTTGGTCCCATGGTCTTTTGGCTGCTGTATTCCACCGGGCGATCCAAATCTGGGGAATCGACGCCGTTCAATCCTTATCTCTTCGCCTTTTTGATCTTTTTCCCCCTCGCCAATGGATATGTGATCCTGCGTTTCCGACTGCTGCGCACCGATTACTGGTTGCGCCAGGGGATGGTGTATTCGCTGCTCACGATTTTTGTCATTGCCGCGTATGGCTTGCTGGTCAGCGGACTGGGTCTGATCTTTTCTATTGCAATGCCATCCAACAATCCCTTTTTGATCGGCGGCATGGTCTTCCTGATCGCAGTCTTCCTCGACCCGCTGCGGACACGTCTGCAAGCACTCGTAGATAGCCTCTTCTTCCGCGGTCAACGAGCCTACGAGGAGCGATTGCGTGTTTTCAGTCACGAACTCACCAACGCGCCGGATCTGACGACCATCGGGCGAGTCTTGCGCGGGCAAATTAACAGCAGTCTCGTTCCCGAACGCCTTCACATCTATACGTATGATTCTTTGAACGACCAGTACGTGGCGCTGCCCGGCGCGGATAACCGCCCCTCGAGCGATATCCGATTTGCCTCCAGTAGTCCGCTGGTGCAGTATTTTCAGAAGGAGACGATTCCGCTTTATCTGGATTCGATCAATCCTTCGCCTCTCTTGCGGGGAGATGAAGCGCGCCTCTCGCTTCTAGGTGCGCGGCTCTTTGTCGCTTTGCCAGGGGAGGAGCGCCCCGTGGGTTGGCTTGCCCTGGGAGCTTCCCGCTCGGGCAACGTCTACACCCCGCGTGATTTGGAATTTCTCGATACCCTGGCAGATCAGGCCTCGGTTGCGATCTCACGTGTGCAGACCGTTGTGAACCTCGAGCGCCGCGTGCAGGAAATGAATGCGCTTACGCGTGTATCGCAGGGTGTGAACGTAACCTTGACCTTCGACGATGTGCTCGAGCTGATCTACGCCCAGGCAACACAGATCATTCCCGCCTCGCTCTTCCACATTACGCTGTATAACAAGCCTGCGAATTATTTCTATTACGGTTTCCGCGTGGACGATAACGAGCGTATCCCGAATCGCGAGAACCAGCCTCTGCCGCCAAGCCTCGGTCTTGGACAGGAAATCATCCGCAAGGGACGTCCGATCCTCACGCAGGATTATGTGCGGGAATGCCAGGCGCGCAACATCACCCCGGCGGCGATGGGTGTTTATGCATGGATGGGTGTCCCGCTCAATTCGGGTTCGGAGACCATGGGCTCGCTGAGCGTGGGCAGCCGCGATGCCACGGTAACTTACACACGTGCCCAACTTGATCTGCTGCAAGCGATCGCAGACCAGACGGTAGGCGCCATCGTCAAAGCCCGCCTTCTCCAGGAAACACAGCAGCGCGCTCGCCAGCTTTCCACATTAAATGAAATTACGCGTCAGCTGACGTCGACGTTGGAACAGGAACCGCTCCTGCGTAACATCCTCGAGAATGCCATGAACATCTTGAACTGCGAGGCAGGGACGTTGTTCCTGGTGGACGAGCAGACTGACGACCTCGTCTTCCGCGTTACGGCTGGACCCGTAGCCACCAACCTGCTCGGACAGCGCATACCGGCTGGATCGGGCATCGTGGGTCGCGCGGTGCAAATGCGGGCACCGGTCATCGAGAACGATGGACAGCGCTCGCCCAGCCATTTTGAAGCACCCGATAAACAGACCGGGTTCACCTCCAGATCTCTTCTTGCTGTGCCCATGCAGATCAAGGACCAGGTTCTTGGCGTCATCGAGGTCATCAATCGCCGCGATGGACTTCCCTTTGTGGAAGATGACCAGAACCTCCTGACCGCCTTTGCGGGCCAGGCGGCGGTCGCCATCGAAAACGCACGCTTGCTCGCCCTCACCGACCAGGAGCTTGCCGATAAGGTGGATGAGCTGCAGGTCATGGGACGTATCGTCCGCGAGCTGAATGCCAGCCTGGAAGTGGACCGCGCCATGCGAACCACCCTGGAATGGGCGATGCGCCGTTCGAGCGCGGAAGCGGGCCTGATCGGCATGCTTGAAGATGGTCATGTGCGAGTAATCGCTCAACAAGGCTATGAAGAAGTGTTGTCACCGGAAGATTCTCGTATGCCACTGTTGTTACCCGCCATCAAAGCGGCGATCGATAGTGGACAGCCCAATCAGGTCTCGCTGATCGGAAATGGAGCGAGGGGTATTCTTCCGACGGCGCACACACAGATCATTGTCCCCATTCGCCGTGAAGCGCAGGTCATCGGTTTGCTCCTGCTGGAAAGCACGAGTGACTCACAGGGCAACTTATCCTTCCTCAATCAGTTGAGCGATAGTGCCGCCATTGCCATTGCCAACGCCCAACTTTACGATGAAGTCCAGCGGGCCAACCTGGCAAAGAGTGAATTCGTCTCGTTCGTGGCTCATGAATTAAAGAACCCCATGACCTCGATTAAGGGTTATACGGAACTGCTCGCAGCGGGGTCGGTGGGCACGATCAATGAAATGCAGACCAACTTCCTGGGCACGATCCGGTCCAATGTGGAGCGTATGTCGGCTCTTGTTTCGGATCTCAATGACAATGCCAAGATCGAGGCAGGACGTTTGCGCCTGGATTACAAACCGGCCAATGTCAAAGAGATCGTGGATGATGTGCTGCGTTCTACAAGACGTCAGGTGGATGACAAGCGTCAGAGCGTTGACCTTGAAATTCCACCCCAGCTGCCTCCGGTCTGGGCGGACCGTTTGCGTGTGGGACAGGTACTGACGAACCTGATCAACAATGCGCACAAGTACACGCCCGATGGGGGGAAGATCTTTATTGGCGCCGAAGCGACCACCAACCAATGGGACCCGGAGGGTGCAAAACACGTGGTCCATCTTTGGGTAAAAGATAACGGAATTGGCATCAGCTTTGAAGACCAAGCCAAGATCTTCCAGAAGTTCTTCCGCTCCGATGACACGAAGGCTCGTGAAGCGCCTGGCACCGGTTTGGGCTTGAACATCACCAAGAGTCTGGTGGAGATGCAGGGCGGGCGGATCTGGTTCGATAGTGAATTCCGCAAAGGCACGACCTTCCACTTTACGATCCCGATCGCCGAAGGATGACCAAATGACTCTTACCGTCGCTATTGGAAATGCGCAGGAATTGAATGGGCGCGAAGCAGGTTTACAGGCAACTCACCAGGCGTTGAACCGGTTGGGCTATGGTTCGCCGTCGTTTGGCTTCGTCATTGCTTCGCACCAATACCAGGCACGCGAAGTGGTCAGTGGTGTGTCCAGCTTATTAGGCGATACGCCATTAATCGGATTCAGCAGTCCAGCCGGGCTAACGGCAAATGGATTGCATCCGAATTCTGTCATTGTGGTTTTGTTGGCTGGTGATCTACAAGCGGAGACACGCTGGATGCCCGGCTACGCTCAAAGCGGACGCGAGATAGGTGCTCAGCTTGCCAAACAGGCTGCCGAGCAGACGGATACGCGTGCTTTGTTCTTCTTCGCCGATGGATTTAATGGAGATGCAGACCAGTTATGTAGTGCGCTTGGCAATGATTCTTTTCCGCTGGCAGGCGCCCTTTCCTCGGGAGATCTGCACACGAGTCATACCTACCAGATCGCCGGTCCGCAAACAGGGAGTGGGGCTCTGGCGGCTGCCTTCCTACGTGGCAATCTGCGCGTGGGGATTGGATCCGCACATGGATGGAACCCGGTCGGCAGTCAATTTCGTGTGACGCGCTCGCGCGGCTTCTGGCTGCGCACGCTGGATGGTCGTCCCGCTTCTGAAACCTATGCCCAGTTGTTCGGTTACCCGGCACGCGATTGGGCGTTCCCTCCCTTGAGTCATCTGGCTCGTCTTTATCCGCTTGGCGTGGAGCACGGGGATCAGCTTATCGTACGTGCCCCGATCCGGGTTGAAGCCGATGGCAGCTTCCGCATGAATGCCCCGGTGCGCGACGGCGCAGATGCCTATCTGCTGGTGGGCAGTCGCGTCTCGTGTGAGAATGCCGCCCAGCAAGCCGCCCAGCAGGCGCTCCAGCAATTGGAGGGGAAGAAGCCTGTATTCGCCCTGATTCTCGTGGATATTGCCTGGGAGATGCTGCTGAAGTCGCATCCCGGTTCGGAGATCTCTGCCGTGCAGGATATTCTCGGCGAGGAAGTTCCCATTGCCGGCGGCTATACACTGGGGCAAATTGTCCGCAGCAGGGAGACGCACCTTGCTCAATTGCTCAACCAGCATATCATCGTGGTTGCCTTTGCCGAAGGATAAAGCATCTTCTTGTGTGCTCCTGCCGCCCTCGCTGGCGGCATTTTGTTTTTAGCAGGCACAAGTTCGTGCTGTAGAGCGTCATTAATCTTGAAGAAATATCAGTATATAATGACCAAGTAGGAGAAGAGACCCATGAATACCAAAATGCTTATGACACATTTGACAGGGGTTGTTCTGTTAGCCGCCGTTCTGACAGCATGTGCTTCAGCCCCACCTGCCGTTGTAACGCCCACACCTCTGATCTTCGCCACCGAAACATTGCCTGTGATCATCACAGACACCGCATCGGCGTTGACTGTGATTCCAGCGACCGTCGTTCCGTCGACAGTCATCCCGCCGACGGGCGTCACGCCCCTGAACACGCCAGTAACGGGTGATTCGACAGCGGTTCCCGGAGTCACGCCCACAGCGCCGGCACCCGCCGGGAATTTCTGCCAGGACCCCCAGGTCACGGCATTGATCGATTCGTTTAAGAAAGCCATTACCACTGGCGATGGTCCACTGCTGGCATCTTTGGTCAGTCCCACCAATGGCATGGACGTTGCCTTCTATCACAACGGCAACGTGGTCAATTATGATCAGGAGCACGCCAAGTTCCTCTTTGAAACGACCTTCGAAGCAGATTGGGGTGCACAGCCCGCCAGCGGCGCGCAAACGATCGGATCCTTCCACGATGTGGTTGTACCGGAGTTAGTGAAGAGTTTCAACCAGCCGTATACACTCCACTGTAACGAGCTTAAATATGGCGGCGCGAGCTATCCGGTCAAATTCCCCTATCAAAAGGATTTCTATTCCATTTATTACCCTGGCACCGATGCCAACGGCAACATGGACTGGCATACCTGGGTAATGGGGATCGAATATGTAAATGGGAAGCCATACATCTACGCTCTGACCCAATTCTTCTGGGAGCCGTAAGCCTCTTTCCCAAACGGTCATACATTCCTATATCCAGCCAGCGCCTTCCCGGCAAAAAATGCCCGATCGAATGCCGGGAAGGTACAATTTTCGATGAGCAGGTAAGAATTCCACCGCGCAGGCATACTAATTAAGTGCCTATTGCAAAAACTTGCAATAAGGGTTGTTCTATGTCCTGCGCTTCCGAATATGCTCCTCAACTCCGCGCCCGCGGATACCGAATGACCCCGCAGCGGATGGCGATCCTGCATGTTCTCCATCATGCCGGGACACACCTTTCCCCGCGTGAAATCCATAAGCAAGCGCGACGCGACCTGCCAAGCCTGACGGAGGCGACGGTCTATCGCACGCTGGATTTTCTCGCCGACAACGGGCTGGTTCACCCGTCCCATTCTGGCAACCGCCACCTGACTTATCAAATTGCGGGCAACGATCATCACCATATTGTCTGCCGTGTTTGCGGCCGCGAGATCGAGGTCGAGCATCACTTGCTGGAAAGCCTGCTTCGAAAATTAGAA
>DATHUN010000122.1:0-11428 GCA_035462205.1 Anaerolineales bacterium | reverse complement strand
TTACTTATGGCGTGCCGATGCTCTTGCGACTGTTTCTCTCAGTGATGGAACCTACGTGCCGATGAGTCCCACCATCAATGCGGGCACCGCTGGTCTGCAATATTTCCTTGCACTCTACAATAATCGCGCCGTCTGGGATCTGGACGCCAGCCAGTTTGGATTTTCACTGACCTACAACCTGCTCTTTGGCAATCCGTTCGACATTCAGGTTCCCTCCCTGATCCCCTCGAGTCTGACCGCACCACCGATGCAATTGCCTTTCGAACCCGGACAGACCTGGTCGTTCACCGGTGGTCCGCACGGCGGCTGGGATTCGGGCTCGGCTTGGGCCGCGATTGACTTCGCACCTCCTGGAGAACCGGCTGGATGTGTGACCAGTGACGCCTGGGTCGTCGCCGCCGCAAACGGTGTCATCGTGCGCGCCGAGAACGGAGCGGTCATTCAGGACCTGGACAACGATGGCTACGAACAGACCGGCTGGGATATCCTTTACATGCACATCGAGACACGCGACCGTGTCCAGCCCGGTACTTATGTTTCGGCCGGCGAACGGATTGGACATCCTTCCTGTGAAGGCGGTGTGTCGAATGGCACGCACGTTCACCTGGCGCGCAAATACAATGGCGAATGGATTCCCGCCGATGGCAATATTCCATTTAATCTGGATGGCTGGATCTCCAGCGGGAATGGCGTCGAGTATGACGGTTATCTCACTCGCGGTGGCACCCAGCTGGAAGCGATGGAAGGTGTCTTCGATGGCATCAACCAGATCTCGAAATAGCGTTTATCTTGCCTGGAGCGTAGGCAAAGCGTCTGTTTTTCGTACTCCTCACATAGAATCAACACAGGTATAATTCGCGCAACGGACCAATCGTGAAACGAATCCCAGCCCTGTTTATCGCCGTCTCTTTGCTCACCGCTTCCTGCGTTGGTAACGCGTCCTTATGGGGAGAATATTTGACGCCCACGCCACCCGGGGGTCTCCCTTCTGCGACGGTGGCAGTGATCGTCCCCTCGCAAACACCCACTGCATTAGGGCCCTTTGTGGTTGCATCCGTGCCAACGCTTACATCTACGCCCTTACCCACAGCGACAAGCGAAGCGTTCGTTGACATACAAGAAACCACGTCACCTATTGTTCAAAATACGGTTGCTCAGGTAACATCCGCGCCGACAATTTTGTATTATGCGCAAAGCGGAGATTGGCTTCCAGCCGTGGCGAAGCGATTCGGCGTGGAAGTAAATGAGATTGCCTCGCCCAAAGTTCTGCCCGAAAGCGGATTGCTCGATCCCGGCACTCTGCTCATCATCCCGGACCGCCGCGATCCTGCGGTCCAATATGCTCCGGCCCTGCAGCTCATCCCCGATAACGAAGTTGTTTTTTCCGCGACCTCTGTGGGGTTCGATATCGCCGGTTACGTCAAGGATGCAGGCGGTTATCTTTCCACATATCGTGAGTGGTTGAATACATCCGAATGGACGACTGGCGCAGGCGTCATCGAGCGAAGCGCCTATGAGAACTCCGTCAATCCGCGTTTGCTGCTTGCCATCCTGGATTATGAAGCCCGCTGGGTACGTGGCACGCCCGAAAATAAATTTCGCACGGAATACCCGCTCGGCTATGAAAACTATCGCAATAAAGGAGTGTTCCTGCAGCTCGCTTGGGCAGTGGATCAGCTTTCCCATGGCTATTATGGCTGGCGCACTGGAACAATGACCGAGATCGCTTTCTCGGATGGGACAAAACTGCAGCTCGAGCCCATGCTCAATGCCGGCACCGTGGGGCTGATGTACTTATTCTCCCGTATGCACAGTTACAACGAGTGGCTGCGGATCATGGACCAGACCAGCGGATTTGCCTCCTTTTATCAAAACATGTTCGGCGACCCATGGTCACGCGCCGACCAGATGGGCCCGATCTTTCCTCCAGGTATTAACCAACCGGAAATGTTTCTGCCTTTTGAAATGAACTCTCCCTGGGCTTTTACGGGAGGTCCGCATGGTGCCTGGGAGCATGATGGTCCCCTGGCTGCTTTGGATTTTGCCCCCGCCGCCGATAAAACCGGATGCAACTCCACTCCGACATGGATTACTGCCGCCGCACCTGGACTGGTCGTTCGCTCCAGCAAAGGAGTGGTGGTTGTCGATCTGGACGGCGATGGCTCAGAGCAAACCGGTTGGAATATCTTATATCTGCATGTCGCCAACACGGACCGCGTCCAAAAGGGTCAATGGGTGGATATAAACAATCGCATTGGACATGCTTCTTGTGAAGGCGGAATCGCCACGGGTACCCATCTGCATCTTGCCCGTAAATACAATGGTGAATGGGTCATCGCGGATGGGCCGATTCCCTTTGTTCTGAGCGGCTGGACAGCCATTGCTGGCGATAAACCTTATCAAGGCAAACTCGTTCGAGGCGATCAAATTATTACAGCGGATGTCAACGGTCAGTTGAAAGCTTTGATCTTCCGTGAAAGTGATGGCCCCTAACGCCCTCAAGCGGCGCTAGCACCCGGTGCGCCGGACAGATTCAGAAATCCCGAATGGAATGTAAAATCAAGCAGTCATCCCCCAAATATAGAAAAAAGCAATTCGCGCTATATTTTCTGACCTATCTATCCATTCTTGTGTCGGTTGCTTCCTGCGCGCCCGTGAGCCCACAGACCAATCTTCAAAATATGATCACGCCGATCGTGCCCACGCCGCTTCCCGCACCCACCTCGGGCAGGCCCGAATACGCGCCCGGGGAACTGGTCGATTACACGGCGCAAAGCGGTGATACCATCTTCGCCCTGGCAAAACGTTTTAACACGACCGAAAAAGAAATCATGGCGGCAAACCCGATCATTCCCATTGATGCGACCATTATGCCGCAGGGTTTACCGATGAAGATTCCCATTTATTATCTTGCCCTTTGGGGCCCGGCGTTTCAGAGCATTCCCGATAACGCATTTGTGAACGGACCATCGCAGATTGGTTTTAGCACCCCGGCGTTCGTTGCCTCCGCCAAAGGCTGGCTGAAGGATTACAGTGTTTATGCCGGCGGCGATATGCGCAGCGGCGGTGAAATGGTGGACTATGTTGCTCAGAACTACAGTGTCAGTCCACGCTTGCTGCTGGCGCTCCTAGAATATCAAACCGGTGCGCTCACCCAACCCGATCCACCGCCTGGGAAATACGCGCTCGGGCTGCGCAGAAGTTTTTACGAGGGTATCTATCTGCAATTGGTGCTTGCCGCCAACACACTCAATAATGGATATTATGCCTGGCGGGCTGGCGAGATGACGGAGCTTGAACTGCTCGATAAGACGATCACCCGACCGGATCCATGGCAAAATGCCGGCTCGGTCGCACTGCAATATTATTTTTCAAGAATCTATTCAGGGGATAAGTTGTATGCAGCCATTGGACCGGACGGTTTGGCGCGCGTCTATCGAAACCTGTTTGGCGACCCTTGGGCAGATTCCGTCGTCACCCTTCCCGGGAGTCTGCAACAACCACCCCTACGCTTCCCCTTTCTGCCGGGGCAAGTCTGGGCGTACACCGGCGGACCTCACACAGGCTGGGGAACCGGTCAGCCTTTCGCCGCGATCGATTTTGCCCCTGGCGCAGAGTCGAGCGGCTGTGTCAATGTACCTCAGGATAGATATGCCATCGCCATGGCCGATGGACTTGTTGTTCGTTCCGATATCGATGGAATGATCATCGACCTCGATAAGGATGGTGATGAACGCACCGGCTGGGTTCTGTATTATTTGCACCTCGCCGTGAATGGCCGCGTGCCTGTCGGACGCGAAGTGCAGGCCGGTGACCCAGTTGGCTATCCCTCCTGCGAAGGTGGCCATGTCACCGGCACCCACGTCCATATTGCCCGTAAATACAATGGCGAATGGATTTTGGCGGATGGACCGCTTGCCTTCAATCTGCAAGGCTGGGTCGTGCACGATGGGTCAGAAGCGTACCTGGGTTCGCTTACCCGGGGTGCCGCGACAATTATTGCCTGTGTTTGTTCGGATGCTATGAGTCAGGTCGTAGCACAACAGCCATAAATGGGCTCTTCAGTCCCCTGTCCATTCTTGCCAGCTACCAAAGGCTGTTAAACGCTGGGTGCCGTCTTCTTGCCCTTCATAAATTTCATAATGCAACATAATTGGGAATGCCTGTTCCAGCATGGCATGCACCGGACAATATTTTGTGGCAGATAGTTCCATGGCGCGCAATACAGCAGCCTCATCTACAGCTGTGCCTGTAATAGTATAGGTAATCAACGCGTTCGTAAATACCTGCGGATGATCATGTGAGCGCGGCGCGTCGATATTCACCTCAAATTTGGTTATCTTCTGGCGCTTCTTTTGCAGGATGGAGATGACATCCATCGCCGTACAGGCAGCTAGACTGATCGCAATCATTTCCATGGGACGCACGCCTGTATCGTTCCCGCCCACGGCAATGTCGGCATCCATTTGAACAGCATAGCCTGAGTTGGCGAGCCCACTAAAAGCCATGCCTCCCTTCCAGTTTACCGTTGCTTTCATCGTTGCTCCTCGATTACAGGGGTTACGTATTTCTCCAGGTTTTTTCTGTTGATTCCCCCTAGCCAACTTAGTACGACATCGCCTTTGCGGTTGATAATATAGGAGCTCGGAAGGTTCAGTGTTTTGAAGGCCTGCTCGGTGGCAATGTACGTGGGGTCGAGCCAGACGGGGAACGTAAGCCGATAATCTTTCACAAATTGGACAACATCTGCTATTGGATCGCCATCATTGACCGCAACAATCGTAAACCCATCATTTTTGTGCTTCTTGTAGAAGGACTCCAACTCTGGCATTTCCTTTTTACAAGGAGGGCACCACGTCGCCCACAAATTGACGAGAACGACCTGTCCGCGCAAATCGGCGAGCGAGACTGGCTGTCCATCGATATCTGTGAGCGACAAGGCAGGCGCCGAATAATTTACTTTAACGGGAATGGCCGAAAGATCCGTTTCCGACGGAATGGTTTGAAAAAGAAAATAGGCGGCACCGACGATCAAGACTATCCCGAGTCCCAGAAAAAGTAGAGGGGTCAGCCAGTTCCGGCTTTGTGAATTATTTTGCAATAGGGTCATTTCCTATCTCTCAACGCGAAATATTGCAATAAGTATACCGCCGCGAGTCTGCAAGTCTCAAAAACAGGATAAACGTCATGCAATCGATGATGTTCGCCACTGGAAGGTATATTCATTATCGGGATAAGATGAATAAAAGGTTAAGCAGTGAAACTGATAGCAGTTTTTAAAAATATGAACGACCAATATACCAGTCTCCTTCAACCCCTGTTTCAATCCTATTCATGCCGTTCCGGGGAAATAGTCATCCAGCAGGGAAAACCTGTGGATTACTTGTATTTCATTGTCGCTGGCAAGGTGGAGATATCTTTCAAGCCGTACGACGGTTCTGCCATTACAGTATCCCATGTTGGCAAAGATGGTCTATTCGGTTGGTCTGCACTTTTGGGAAGCCCCACCTACACATCTTCCGTGCGGGCAATTGAAGATTTGGAGACAGTGCGGATCCGGGGAACTGATTTACGCAAGCTATGTGCTGAGCACCCGGAAGCCGGAAAAGAAATTCTGGAACAGATTGCGAACGTGGCTTCCTCCAGATGGAACAATGCGCACGAGCAAGTCAAATCCATGCTACTCGTTGGAATGCAGCAATAGAGAATTAACATTATCTGCGGGAGGGCGGGGCAAATCACGGGATGCCATTCGGCATCCCGTGTTTATTGTTTCTTCCATTGGAATATTCGCTAGATAGATTGTCGCCTAAAAAAGCGGAAGACGAGATAGGCACCCAGCAAAATCAATACGGCCGGCCAAAAATAATCTGCGAGACCAGATAATGGGGTGCCGAGCAGGGCGCCAAAAAGTAAAAGAATCGTTCCCGGGATCAATGCCCACGAGCGGGAGCCCCCGCCTGGCAGAACGGCAACCAGGACGAATGTGAGCCCAAGCCCAAGGAAGAAGCTGCCACCTGTTTGGACGCCATTCCCATTGTCCAGGGCGGAGACAATGCCGAGCGTAAGCAACACCCCGGCAGGGATGATTGCCCACCAGCGTTGGCTGTCGCTGAAGTACACCCACCAGAACGCCAGGCTGATGCCTGCAAAGAAAGCAAGTCCTTTATAGGTGTCGAGTGAATCGGGCAGAAATGAGGAGATCGCCAGTCCAAGCAGAGTGAAACCTGGGAATGCCGCCCACCAGTTCGTCCTGTCATTGAACAGGATGTAGAGAAAAACAAGGCTGGCGCCTGCAAAGATCAGCCCCCAGAAGATGCCTCCTGCATTCGAGATGATGCCTTGCGCGTCAAGCAAGGAAAGAATCCCGCCGACCACCAGCAATATGCCGATCAATAATCGTGGGTCAATACGTCGCATGCGCATGGTATTCTCCTTGTTATTTGACCGAGATCGAACCCAGACCGGTTTGCACATAAATTTCAGCGCGGTCTGCAGAGGCGTCATAATTCAATGATTGATAGATTCCCGAATCCAACCTCTGGAAGCGGTTTGTATCCACATTGACCGCGGTTACGCCTTCTTTGACCCGAATCCGTCCGGCAGTGGCTGCGGGGATGCGGATGTTGATCGAAGCCGCGCCCGCTTCCACATCCAGAAGGGATGCGCCGCGTGCGGGCATAGTCACGTTCGTGCTGCTGGCACCCGTCTTCAATGCAAGTCGTGTTGCCCGCACATCCGTCAAATCGATATTTTGGAAGCTAGCACCTGACTCCACAGTGAGCTGGACGGGCACATCCTGTGTGAGCTTGAAGCGCCAGACTCCCTCGTTCGGTCCCACAAACGGAAGAAAGGATGGCCCCGCCTCCACGCGGACCTCGAGCCGGTCGCCGCTTAAATGGCTGCGCCGGTTCATCCCCATTGCCGATGTGCCAACAATCGCCTGTCCTGCCGGTGCTCCACCACAGATCTCCAGTTGGCCCGCGCCGTGAGCAAAACGATAGTGAACGCTTTGGGCGGCATTCAACGGAATGACAAAAGTATCTTCGCCAGAAGGCGCGGGTTTCCAGTAGACACCCAGAATGATCCAGCTTCCCACCAGGATCAAGGCAAGGGGCCAGAAATATTTGAAAACGTTGGTAATGATTCCCTGTGTCTGCAGATATAGCAGCACGCCGACTAGGATGAGCACACCACCCCAAAAGATATTATCTCGTTTCATAGGGACCTCGATTGCGCAGGAACCCGCGCAGAAGAATATAGACGCCCAAAGCGATCAGCAGGATCGCGGGTCCATTCGGACCAAGGATACCTAAACCGCCGAAAAGCGCACCAAAGATAAGGAACATCACCGCGCTGATGATAATCAGGTTCAACCCGCGCGCAACATTGTGACGCGTATATTCTCCCAGCAACCCGGCCAGGATCAACCCCACGCCCACGAAACCGGGGATCAGGGTCCACATATAGGACCAGGAAGCAAAATTGTCTGTGGCATTTTGATAGTAGAGGATTCCACCAATCCCTGCCACAATCGCGGCCGGGACGGACATTCCAGGCGCGCCGGTGAGTAGACCGATCAGGAAGATCAACAATCCGGCACCAATGGTCCACATGGGCCAGGCAAAATTGTTAGCAAGCCAATCGCGAACCTCTGGCACCTGGTTGCTGACCACCAGCCACGCGCCGACGAGGATGAGAAGAAACCCTAAAAACAGGGCAGAACGGTTTTGTCGCATTGTGCATCTCCTATGAGAAATGAGATCAAATGTCTCATATCATTATACGGGAAAGTACGTGCGCGGTTTCAGCATCTTATTGGTTGCATGACGTGACTTGAGGCTGCCTTGGATCTACAATGCACTGCTTCGAGACAACAACCATGTCAGAAATATCTTTCTGTGAATTTGATAATGCCCAGCTCTTGTCCTCGGCTAGGTCGATGAATGCATAGCGATAAATCAATTTGACAGTGATCCAGACCTTGCCTTCCGAGGGAATGAGGAAAGAATATCGATACTCTTTCGGCTCCAGCGGATTAAGACGAGTATCCGAAATCACCTGCATGGGATTCCAATACCCAGCAGTCGGGAAAGCTTTCGTGTCCTTATCGGCTAGCAGGTAGGCAAAAATTGTGCCTGGCATTCCACCATAATTCTCCATCCCCGGTACATTTTTATCCACACCACCCCATAATGGTATTTTTTCTCCATCGATTTGGTTCAGCAAATTATGTTGTTCATCGCGCACATCGACGACAAGCAGCAGGTGACGCAATGGTGAATCCGTCGGAAATTTATGACCTGCTTTTACATTATTCACGACGGTGCTAATTTGAATGGCGTTGGAGCCCGCTAGATATTGAGATTCGACATCCAGGGTCGCCGTGTTTTGGATCAGACTCGCTTGTACTCTTGCACTCGAAGGAGGACTGCTCAACGGATATTGCATCATATTATGGCTAAAATGCTTAAAGTCAATATTATCCGCCGAGCATGCGCCCCGCGCCGTATCAAGCGTCCTCCCGACCTGCTCGAGGGAAAGCATATGGCAATCCTGACAGGAACGATATACCTGTGTCCCATCACTACGAATCTCCTTATGGGAGTATTGAGAGTCGAGCCATTCTCCATATGAGTTGTAGATCACGGTATCGAAAAATTGCCCGTAGTGACAAGCA
Organism: Anaerolineales bacterium; assembly: GCA_035462205.1. Taxonomy (GTDB): domain Bacteria; phylum Chloroflexota; class Anaerolineae; order Anaerolineales; family Villigracilaceae; genus Defluviilinea. The sequence continues at coordinate 2,748 of DATHUN010000122.1, read as the reverse complement.
GCACAAAATTTCCCTTCACTGAACGCCTGTGAACACAGGGTGGGCGCAAACGGTGAAACTACGTTGTTAAGAGGCCCGGATACTAACTGTTGACCGCTGGAAGGATACGCGTACAACAAGGAGAGCACACCGGGCTTATCGGAGTACGGGAGTCCATTATTGCCCAGTTCCACATCGAGGACCTTATGACAGATATCGCACGTAATTCCCTCGGTCCTTGCATCGCCCGCCGACCTAAAAAAATTTTCAATTAAATCGTGAACGCTTCCGGTAAACGAAGTTCCACGGATCATTGCCGGCAGGTGACAATAGGCACAATTCCCTTCATCACCCGGGTAATCCAATGAAAAGCCGGGACCAAACTTGGATTGATTGGGAACCCGTGCTTTGTGACCGGAGAATGTGATGTCCCAGGTCGTCTCGTCACCGCGCCGTCCCATGGTGTCTGTTCCCATATACATTGTCGAAAAAAATGGATCGACCAAAACATTGGAATGGCCATCGATGTCCCATTCGTTGTACTTGTCAGAATGGCATCCCGCACAATCGCCAACAGAAACCCAGGAGTAATCCAGACCTGTTCCTAAAACAATGCGGTTGATTTTAATCACGTATTGAGTCTTTCCGGTTTCGCATGGCTCCGGAGACGACTGTCGGTATTTAGGTGCTATCGCGATAATGGACTGGCCCTGAATGCAATATTGAAGGTAATAACCACCGTCATCATTATCATCTTGTTGTGGAGGATTTCCCTCTACCCGAATTGTTACCCCCTCTGTTATTGGTTGATTATCTTGATCAAATATCAGAACACTAATAATTTTGTTATCTGTAGGCTGAGCAGTGGGGGACAACGCCGATGCTGCATCTGTAGTGCATGCGCTCAATACATAGGAAAAGACCAGCAGGATTGCCGCGTTAATGACCCACCATCTTCCTGAACATGCCCCCGATGTGCGCACCCAATGACCTCCCGATTGCAGTAAGTACTGGTTATTATGGACGAAACTGAAATTAAAAACAAGTAGGCAAGTGTCACATTAATTGCGCGGGTTATCTGCTTGATCTAGGCAGTGAATACCAATTCTGATTCCGTGTAGGATGTAAGATTTGTAGTCGCTTGTGCTTCTCCACATGAAGCATTTCGCTGCATCCTTTCTCACGCTAAAGAATAGCCTTCGCCAACATATCTAAACTCTCCAAATCATCGAGATCCAACCATTGCAGCATGATGCGCTGCAAACCTGCCTGCTCCAGAGCTTGAAGTTGCCCTTTGATGTCAGTCAGACTTCCTGCCACAATTCCACGATTCCGTAATTCTTCAGGCGTTTGCCCATACATGCTGAGCTTATAACTCAGCGCAGGTTCATCCTTGCCGAACACACAACCGGTCATCATGGAGCGCCGTACCGACTCAGGTTCCCGGCCCGCTTCGATCAGCATCTCGCTCAAGCGTTGGTTCAAACGATTGAAGTCCTCTGGAAGCTGCCCAACACAATTCCACTCACTCGCATAACGCACCACATAAGCTAGCGTCCGTTTGATGCCATTGCCGCCAACCAGAATCCGTGGTCCGCCCTGTCGCTGGGGTCGCGGCAAAAGCGTTGCATCATGCAGTTGATAATACTGGCCCGCAAATGTCACCGGGGACTCACTTTGCAGCAGACGCGTGACAACTTCCATTCCCTCCCTAAAACGATCAAAACGCGCCTGGGGTTCCAACAAATCAAAACCGAAGAGATGGTGTTCACGCTCATTCCAGCCGGCACCCATTCCCAGGACCAACCGTCCATTCGAAAGATCGTCTACGGCCGAAGCCATACGCGCTGTATGCACTGGATGACGGAATGAAAATGGCGTGACGAGCGGGCCGAATTCGATCCGGTCCGTATGCGAGGCGAGCCAGGTCAGGGAGGTCCATAACTCCAGCGACTCCATGTCGGGTGGATTACCGTTCGTGAAATGATCCGAGCGAAAAAGCCCGACGAAGCCAGCGTTTTCGACCAGATCAGCTATTTTCTGCCAACGGGACCAGGTCAATCCATTTTGACCTTCGATCATAATTGCGATTTCAAGCATACATACCTCCTCATGATAATCCTGGCAACGCAAACCACTCCCCATTTTCCTTTGGATGCTCCGTTCGGATGAGCTTACGCTGCTCCACCAAACCGGCAATCGTTCGCGTGATTAATTCTCGTCTCCACCCGAATAGTTTTGCCGCCTCCCTTTCCTGCGCAGCACCGACCGAGTTGAAGTAGAGCTCGATCAGTTTGGTGCGTGCTTCCCCTTCGCCGATCTGACGCGCCCGCTCGGGCAGATCGGGGTAATGACGTGGAACCACATCGTAGATGAAAGCATATTTCCAGGCGCCAGCTTTGGCGACACCGGTGGGTAAAATCTTGAAATCTGCCTGCAGGACTTCAAGAGCCTTATTGAATTCGGAATCTTTGGCGTTCATTAATTTGGACGCCCCACGCAAATCGATGGTGTGCATCGCGCCCTCATGGAGTAATGCCTCATACACTTGTTTGGCGGCTTGCGGCAATCTTCCTTCTTCATAGGCAAGCAAGTAATCTTCTTCCGGTGATCCGTAATTCTCCGACAAGGCGTAAAAAAAGGGAGCGATATCGAGCGAGAGCATGGTCGCTTTTTTGCGCAGGATTTTAGCGTAGTACCAGATCTTTTTTCCTAAAGCATTGTCCTTCCAACCCCAGGTGATATGACCGGGATCATCATGCTTATCTG
>DATHUN010000121.1:0-2598 GCA_035462205.1 Anaerolineales bacterium | reverse complement strand
CTTCGAAGTCATAATATCCATCATCGAATGTCACCAGCACTGCACGTGGTGGCAAATCTTTGGTGTTCCGAGATTGAATGACCTCTAGCACATCGCGTGCCGTGAGCACCTGATAATGAGCCGCTAAATATGCCATCTGCGCATCAAAATCCTTAGGCGATGCGCTAATCAAACCCGGATCTAACCAAGGTCGCCGTGCGGGTTCATCCACGCGATGGTAGGTCAAGACACGCAGAAAACCTGGCTTATGGCTATCTACATTTTCCAACAGTTGGACAAATCGATCAAACCCGGAGCTTTTCGCAGCCGCCCAGGCGGCATTTTTGATAATCTGGAACACGGTTTCGCTCACTTTAATTCAGACTTGGACAGCAGTTTCCCTGGGCGCTTTCTTGAGTGGTAGAAATCCATGATGAAGGTGCAGACCTGGTTGGCTACTTCATCAATAGATTGGGTTGTATCTACAGTAACAAACCGTTTGACTCTACCCTGGAACTGCAGGTATTCCTGGCGCCGTTGTTCCAACAATTCTACAGACCCTTCTTGTTTGCGTGCGAACAACACTTCTGCTGGCGCATCCAGAAAGATTACCAGGTCTGGTTTTGGGAAAAGGCGATTTAAGATAAATCCATGTATTCGCTCGGCAAGAGTTCGGCGAGTGCTGCTTTTGGCAATATGGTACTTATAATAATCGAAATAAAAATGCCGGTCAAAGAGAACAACATACCCACGCGATACATAGTACCAAGTCACACACTGGCGAAACCACTCTTCCGCGAGTAAATTAGCGATCCAGAATCCAGATTTCAATTCTCTTGCCATTCGTTTCAGAGGATTCTTGGGAGGTGATTGGATTCGATTTGGATCGGGCGGCCCGCCCATATCCGTTTGCCTGCCACTAACCCGTTTTAATTTTTTCCAAAGCAACGTGGTAGGCAAGGTAAAGTTTGTTGCTTCCTGATTAATTCCCATATAAATATATTGTGTAGGCAGGGGAAGTAAATTCTGAAGCTTCTTACTGATCGTGGATTTGCCGGTCCCATCCGGACCGATTAAGGTTACTGTAAACACTCTTGTCCTCATCTATTCATTGTTTACACGCAGTAAGGACGCGTTACTTCAAACAACCTTGGCAGGGAGAAAGGATAGGGATGATAGACGGCATACGCTTCTTTGTCAGCAAGCACATTCGTCAATATCCTGCGCTGAGTTTCTTCAATCTGATCAATAAACGGATTCGAAGCGTCTGGGAAAGCAAAACGAAATTTCTGATAATAGGAGAGAAACTCACTACGTTCCTCCTGCAATGAAAATACCATCCTCTGAACGATTTCATGCGGGTCGATCGGCTGCACTCTTATTTCAGGGCTTTCATGCGTCGCGACAAAAAACACCTTGTCCGGATGTCCTTTTGTAGTACCGACCGTCTTTCCGAATAGTTTTTCCGGTGGAATATCCACGTTTATCTGTCTGTGCAAGATGGCGTTAACACGCCGGCTAAGCTTGACAAGACTAGATCCGCCGGTAACTTTGCTTTCCTCAAACCAATCTAACATTTTTATGATCATGTTTAGAAATCGTAGTCGAGTCAAGTCACTATTGCTGACCTTTGCCTTGTAATAAGACAATTCCTTGAGGTGCCAGTTCCAGACGCGAATTGGCTCGGGAATACCATACATATGCTGACCATTACTGCTGAGGTAAACCCATTCATCTCCAATGTATTCTGCGCCATGGGCAGCATAGGTTAACAACATTTCCGTTTTCCCCCCCTTTGACCATCCTGTTGTCAATATACCCTTTCCGTTGTAATTAAAAGCAGAGGCATGCAGGGGCAGCGCTCCCTTGCTTAATGCAGTCAAATTGAGAATGGCGATTAACAATGGCACAGCGGGCAGGCCGCTTTCACAGACGATCTCAAATTGCTGATTCCCAATCTGCTGAAAAGGGATTTGTACTCGAACCCGCGCCTGATACTTGCCTCGAAACACAAAAAAAGCATCGTCTGTGAACCCCACATCATCCAGACCAAGGTAGCGGACGGGAGATGCAGATGGAATCTTATCCACAAAACAGATCACAATATCTGGTGTTCTTGAAAGTGGCGTTTGTATGGGTCCAAGCTGTCGTTTCACCGCCGCAATGTCACTAGGTTTTGCATTCAGAAGACGAATACCTACAATGCCATGCAGATCAAAATCTGATGTATCAATCCTCAATTTCTGCTCCCTCGAACTCTGTAATCCATTCTAAGCTGTAGTGCCTTCTACCAGGGATAAAGGCTGGTCGCTCTTATTGTCCACATCGACTTCTACTGGCACTGTTGTCTCACCTAACCTGCTTGCCACGACGGCCAATGCTACCATCAAATAAAAGAAGCGCATGTACGACAAATGCAGGAAGAGGCCCGTAACGATGTAGCTGATCAGGACTTGAAAAAAGCCTGTAGCGAGATAGGACCAATCCGGATGACTTACGATCCATTTTTTGCGCGCCCGTACTAAATCTCGGAGAGGAATGAAGAGAATCAATACAAAACAGATCAATCCTAAGATTCCCGACTCTGCTGCAACACCGGGAAAAAGACTATGTGCCTGC
>DATHUN010000120.1:0-5770 GCA_035462205.1 Anaerolineales bacterium | reverse complement strand
GGTTTCACTGCCGATCTCTTCATCGGAGGTGCAAAGCAACGTGACGCGCCGATTCAATCCCTGTATTTGCGCTTCTTCAATCGCGGCGAGGCTGATGACGATTCCCGCCTTCATATCCAGGGCACCGGGACCAAAGATTTTGCCGTCCGCTTCGCGATAAGGCATTTTAGCGAGTGTGCCCATGGGGAAAACCGTATCCATGTGACAGAGTAGCAGAATCGAGGCAGAAGGCGAATGACCGCCAGGAGGGAAAAAATCAGCAATAATATGATCACCAGTTTTAGCGTTGGAAATAATCTCCACCTGTGCGCCCAGCTTACTCGCTTCCCCGGCAACGATCGTGCCAACGCGGTCAACAGCGGCTTTATCATGAGAGGGAGATTCGGTTTCGACGAGGGTTTTTAGGAGATGTTTTGGTTCCATGGCATCCGGGTAATTTCGATACGGCCCGCGAAAAATCCTGCGAGGCAACGCGACCACCGAACTGCTATCTTAGAAAAAACACAATTAAGCCAACGACCGCGCAATACGCGGCGAAGACATAAAGGGAATGGTTGCTCAAATAACCGATCAACCACTTGATTGCAAACCAGCCGACGATTGCCGCTGTGACAAATCCCACGGCCAGCAAAGGCAGGAACTGGCTGAGCGTTGGCATCTTGAGCACATCCAGCGTTTCATAGCCACCCGCCGCCAGCAGAACCGGCACAGACATGAGGAACGCAAACCTCGCCGCGGCCGGACGGTCAAAACCCCGGAACATGCCACCGCTGATGGTCGAACCGCTGCGGGATGCACCGGGAAACACAGCGATGATTTGGAACAAGCCAACGATGAGTGCGTCCAACCAGGTCATGGATTCAAGCGAGCGATTTTTCCTGGTTAAGGACTCCGCTAAGGTGAGCAAAACTGCAGCAGAGAGAAGACGTATCGCCGCTTCAAGCATTGGCTGTTTGAATAATGTTTCCACAGCGTCCTTCAACAAATAGCCGGCTAGAAGTGCAGGAATGGTAGCGATGATGATATACCAAGCCAATTTGTTCTCTTGCGTGGAAAAAGGTTTGGCAAAAAATGCCTGCACCAAACCAAGCAAATCTCTCGAGTAAAAAACGATCAACGAAACAATCGTGCCTAGCTGGACGATGACGAGAAACGAGAACATCGCATCGTCGGCGGGCAAGCCGAGCAGCCTCTGCCCGATGAGCAAATGCGCGGTCGAGGATACCGGAATGAATTCTGTCAGTCCCTGAATGATGCCGAGAAGGAACGCGTGGAGGATAGTCATGAATACTTTTTGTTTCCTTTGCAAAAACGGATTTCACATCGTTACGCGGCAGATGCTTGTGTTTCACAGCTCGCGGTTTATGGTGTCAATTATTTACCAAACGCTTTGCATTATTTGACCATTGCTTCAACAATTCAGGAAAATGCGACTCGAACGTTCCGTCTGCAATATAAATTCTAATTTGTTCCATCAAGCGGATCAGTGCTCGTAAATTGTGAATGGAGATCAGCGTGCCTGTTAATAATTCTTTGGCTACAATCAAGTGACGGATATAGGCGCGAGTAAAAGTTTTGCAGGTGTAACAATCACAGCTTTCGTCAATGGGACGCTCATCGCGGGCAAACGTGGCATTCATCAGGTTCAGGCGTCCTTCTGGGGCAAAGGCAGAATGGTGGCGAGCCAGCCGCGTCGGCAGGACACAATCGAAAATGTCGATGCCGCGAGCGACGCCGTTGATCAGGTCCTCGGGTGTGCCTACGCCCATCAGATAGCGCGGTTTGTTTTCCGGCAGGAGCGGCGTGACCACATCCAGCGTGTCATGCATCTCTTGCTTCGTTTCGCCTACAGAGAGTCCGCCGATGGCGATGCCGGGTGTGTTGAGAGAAGCGATAAATGTAGCAGAAGCCGCTCGAAGGTCCGCTTGAACGCCACCTTGGATAATCCCGAACAGTGCCTGATCGGGACGCGTCTGCGCTCGTACGGAACGCTCTGCCCAGCGATGAGTCCGTTCCATGGCAAGCTTGCTGTAAGCGTGGTCATTGGGATCGGAGCATTCGTCGAATGCCATGATGATGTCCGCGCCGAGGTTTTCTTGAATCGCAATCGACTTTTCGGGGGTGAAGCGATGCGTGGAACCGTCAATATGGCTTTTGAAGGTCACGCCATCGTCGTCAATTTTGCGTGTTTGAGCCAGGGAAAAAACCTGGAAGCCACCTGAATCGGTCAACATTGGGCGATGCCACTGCATGAATTTGTGCAAGCCACCCATATCGCGCACAAGGTTGTCACCGGGACGCAAGTAGAGATGGTAGGTGTTACTCAACACGAGGGAGGCATGGATATCTTTGAGATGTTCCGGAGTAAGGGTTTTGACTGTTGCTTGCGTGCCAACGGGGGCAAAAACGGGTGTAATCAAATCCCCATGAGGTGTAGCGAAGATACCCGCTCTTGCGCGGTTGTTTTTCGCAGTGATCCTGAATTCAAACATACTGTGATTATAAGGGGAGGTAAGATAAATTGGGAAATCAACAAATGGCGATTTGACGGTAGAGGCTCGCATGACAGTGGAGAAAGCTCCTCACATTCAAATGGGGAGAAACCAGCCGAGTGCGAAACTGACCAGATTCATGCAGAGGCTCAATAGCAGTGCATCTGTCCGCTGTAACCGATTGGCTGGGACTGAGTACAACGCGGCACCCTCGATAATCCAGATCATGATCTCGGTAACGAGCAACACAAGAAGATAATGCTGGGAGGAAATAATCAATACACTCCACAGGAGCAGTTGAGTGATCACGTTCGCACAGATGCTCGTCATCCAAATGGAACCGACTGGCTTCTCGCACCAGCGACAATAACCAAGCACTATCAGGCTCTCAGTAAGGATCGTGACGGTAAGGCTGAAAATCAATTCTTTGGACGGCGTCGAAGGAAGAAAACGATCAATCCGATCACGACTCCGCCAGCCACCAGCAAGCACAGGCAAAACAGGAGGATCACGGTTAACCGGGGAAACACGCTGGTTTGTGCTTCCACTAACAAATCATCGCTACGAATGGTCACCGTGTATTTCGAGTCGAAGCCGGCCGTGGCGAAGATATTACTTTCCCTGCTTTTGCCATCGGAAAACTGAATCCGCAGCTTGTGATAGGGTGCAAAGCCATAGGCAAGAGCACGGCAGCGAATTGGCTCGCAGCTAAATCGCTGCGGACCTCCTTCTTGCAACGGCGCGGCGTCACTGCAATTTGCCTGCTGGCATTCGTACAACGTCGCAGAAGTGATCGTCACGGGTGTGGCACTCGCGTCCTGATGGAAGGTAAATTCCATCGTAGGTTTGGGACCGGTATCTGCAAATGCTATTTGTGCGGAAAACAGCAGTGAAATAAGGAAGAAAAAATAAAAAAATAGTTTTCGTTTTGCCATGGTTACTTCTCACATATTTCTTTCCCCATGGGAGATGATCCTTTGATGCAATGATGATCCAGACAGGCACAGCTTGTCTCCTTTGTTTTACGATCCATTATATTCAAACCTGAGAAGTACAAGACGCGAGAATCCCTCCACTTTGCGCTCACCCCGCTCAAAGTAGAGGGATTCTCTGTTTGATTTTATAGAATCAATTGGAGCGTGTGTCGTTAATCAATGCTTTAATAGCACTACCAAAGATAACTTCTATAGTCTCAATGGGAAGCCCGCTCTGCTCGGATACTACATCAATGACTTCTCGTTTCTTTTCCTTATCGCCTGCAATTGCCAGGAGAGTCTGCAACCAGACGTGCGGGTTGATTTTGAAGTCTTGTACATCTTGTAAATCGTATTCGTTTTGCATTTTCTTATCTTCCTTCGTATGAATTGGGACAAATTATAGTGTCCCTGAAGATTTGCTCGAGCAAATGTAATGAAATTGAGAACTCTGCGAGGTACCTCTATGCCGATCGCCGGATTCGCAAAAACAGGCTGAGGAGCCCAAACACCAAGACTTCTCCAAGAAAAAAGCCGAAGTTGTAGGCTGTGCCGGAATTATGTACTTCATACATTTGCACCTCCGGTTCGAAGAACGAGATGACCAGAGTGATCGGCGCAATCAGACCGTGCCAGAGCCCGGCGGCAGCCTGTGCGACCTGTCCTTGTGCGTCTGGCTGATTGACCAGCGGATTCGGCCCCGGCACTCTGAGCTGAATGGTGGAGTTGTTCGTGGTCACTTCAATGTTGGCGCCCGGACCGCAGGCAGATAGCAAGCAAATCAGAATCAGAGACAGTATTAATGAGAGAGGTTTCTGCATCTCTCTTCCTCCGGAATCTTCCGATTCCTAATTATTATTTTCGCTGCGAAAGTAGTGGAGATTACGTCCGGCTAGATACGTTTGCCTCCCCTGGGCAGCTGAATCGGACATAAATGGTCAAAAAGATTATACAATAAAAGCCCGGCAGAAGCACGCTTTGTTAGGAAATAGTAAGGCGTCCGGTTGGAAAGACGAAAGAAAAACCGCCCCGCAAATTGCAGGGCGGTTTTTCTCACTATGCTTCAACGACCTCGCCTTGGACGGCGGTCGTGAATTCCAAACCATTCTTGCCGCGGTCTACTTCGATCACGTCGGCTTCGCGGAACTCGCCCGCAAGGATTTTCAGGGCGAGCGGATCCTGCAGCTCACGCTGGATGGCTCGCTTCAAGGGCCGGGCACCAAATGCCGGATCGTACCCTTCTTCAGCAAGGAATTCCTTTGCTGCCTGGCTGACTTCTAGGAAATAGCCCCGATCTGCAAGGAGTTTGCTTACACGCTTTAACTGGAAGTCCACAACTTCGGTAAGCTGGTTTCTTGTCAGCGGATGGAAGACCACAATTTCGTCGATACGGTTGAGGAATTCGGGGCGGAAATGATTCTGCAGCACACGATTGATCGCGTCCCGCGTGACCTCCTGCTCTCCTTCCCACAACTGGTTGCCCAAATTCGAGGTCATGATCACCACCGTGTTGCGGAAGTCCACGGTACGACCCTGTCCATCGGTCAAGCGACCGTCATCGAGCAGTTGCAGCAACACATTGAATACTTCGTTGTGTGCCTTCTCGATTTCGTCAAAGAGCACCACACTGTACTGCCGCCGGCGGACGGCTTCGGTCAATTGACCGCCTTCCTCGTAGCCTATATATCCCGGAGGCGCACCAATCAGCCGTGAAACGGTGTGCTTTTCCTGGTACTCACTCATATCAATGCGGATCATGGCATGTTCATCGTCAAACAAGAATTCTGCCAATGCACGCGCCAGCTCCGTTTTACCGACACCGGTCGGACCCAGGAAGATGAACGAACCAATCGGGCGATTTGGATCTTGTAAGCCGGCGCGCGAGCGACGGACCGCGTTCGAGACCACGCGCAACGCTTCATCTTGCCCAACGACGCGCTCATGCAAGCGTTCTTCCATGTGGATCAATTTTTGAGTCTCACCTTCGAGCAGGCGCGTAACCGGAATGCCTGTCCAGCGCGCCACAATGGCGGCAATCTCTTCGGTGTCCACTTCCTCTTTAAGCAGCGCGCCTTCGCTTTGGAGGGTTTTCAACTTTGCTTCGGCAGCTTGGATTTTTTGTTCGACATCGCGTAATTCACCGTAGCGCAAACGTGCGGCTTTCTCCAAGTTGGCTTCGCGTTCGGCGCGTTCGATATCAAGATAGATTTGCTCCTGCTTTTCTTTTAATTCGCGCAGCCCGGAAATGGCTTGCTTCTCTGTCTCCCAGCGCGCAGTGAGCGCTTTGGAGGACTCACGTAAATC
>DATHUN010000119.1:0-3026 GCA_035462205.1 Anaerolineales bacterium | reverse complement strand
AACGTCGTGGTCTTCCTGTATGAAATCCAATTGCGTGGTCCGGCGCTGAGAGCGTTTGTATACACCTGGGGATTCATTCCGACGCAATTTTGGAACCATCCCTCCTCTATCTGGGTCAATATTTTCAGTGCCATGTTCCTGCATGGAGGCTGGCTGCACATCATCAGCAACATGTGGGTGCTGCTGCTCTTCGGCGATAACATTGAAGCGCGCATGGGCAGCTTCCGCTATTTGATCTTTTATCTGCTCAGCGGCGCGGCGGCAGCATTGTTGCAAGCGTACATTCTTATCAACAGTGACCAGCCCATGATCGGCGCGAGCGGCGCGATTGCCGGCGTGCTGGGCGCCTATCTGATCCTGTTCCCGCATTCGCGCATTGCGAGTTTGGTACCGCTCTTTTTTATTTTTACCATCGTCGAAATCCCAGCCTTTCTCTTTTTATTATTCTGGTTTGGCATGCAGATCTACTCCGGGCTATTTTCTGCTCAGAGCACCGGCGTTGCCTGGTGGGCGCATGTTGGCGGATTTATCTTTGGCGTGGTGATGGTTTCGTTTTTCGCGGTCAGGCGAAGAACATATTACAGCGACTGGCAATAGGAGAAGGAATGGCTCGAAGCTATTTGATCACCGGCGGCGCCGGATTCATCGGATCGAACTATGTACAGAGACTGGTGCAGCGCGGAGAAAAGGTGACAATCTACGACAATTTTTCACGCGGCGGCGCGCAGCGCAATCTTGAGTGGCTGAGTAACTCATTTGGTCAGGGCGTCTTTGACGTGATCGTCGGGGATGTGCGCGACGCGGCAAAGATCGCCGAAGCCGCCCGGGAGGCGGACGTGATCGTTCATCTCGCCGGACAGGTAGCGGTAACGACCTCGGTCGTCGATCCGCGCGACGACTTCGAGTCCAATGCGATCGGCACGTTCAACACCCTCGAAGCGGCGCGGCTCTCCGGGCGGAATCCGATCTTCCTGTATTCTTCCACTAACAAAGTCTACGGCGGCATGGACGACGTGGAGCTGGTAGAGGAACCCACTCGCTGGCGTTACAAGGATCTGGTCAACGGCTGCCCCGAGACACAACCGCTGGATTTTCATTCCCCATATGGTTGTTCCAAAGGGACCGGTGACCAGTACGTGCGTGATTACTCGCGCATCTACGGTCTACGCTCGGTGGTGCTGCGCCAGAGCTGTATTTACGGACCGCGCCAGTTCGGCATCGAGGACCAGGGCTGGGTGGCATGGTTCATCATCGCCGCCGTGAGCGGACGTCCCATCACGATCTATGGCGATGGTAAACAGGTGCGTGACATCCTGAACGTGGAAGATTTGTTGAATGCCTATGACGCGGCAATCGAGAAGATCGATGTCGCCTCGGGCAACGTCTATAACATGGGCGGCGGACCGCAGAACGTTATGTCCGTCTGGGCCGAGTTTGGTCCGATCCTCGAGCGTTTGCTGGGGGAATCCATCGAAGTGGCGCACGGCGACTGGCGCCCAGGCGACCAGAAAGTATTCTATGCCGATATCCACAAAGCCGAGCGGGAGCTGGGCTGGAAGCCAGGGATCGGCGTGGAGGAAGGCATCCATAGGCTGTTCGATTGGGTGAAGGAAAATCGAGAGTTGTTCTAAATGAAATGTCCCGCGATTTGCGGGACGTTTTCTAATTGGGCGCACGTCTTGTTGAGCGGCAACCAAAGTTATCAATTGCCATCATAAATGATTCTCTACATTAAGATGACCGGTTCACCAGACTGCCTAGCATAATTACGTATGAACATTCCTACCACCGCTCGCATTCCGAATCGTTCATAAATTGCTTGCAGCGAAGGATCACAGACCAAGTCGATCATATAGACGTCACGAAATTTTTGGAACATCCGACGAAAAAGCCGCCCTGTAAATGTTCACTGGTGACATCAGTAAGCGAATCCATGTAACGAATCATACCGTGGCCCTTTCTTCCTCTGGGTCGTTTAAAATCGTAGAATTCATATTTTAATATCGAAAGATCTAAGAATTGTTACAATTTAAAATGAGGTTATGAGATGGAAGGACCTTCGCTTTATTTAGCTGCCAATCAGCTAAAACCATTTAAAGGTAAAACCGTACTCTCCGTATCAGGTAATTCTAAAATCGAAAAGGAAAGAATTATCGAGAAAAAAGTTAAGAACATTTTTGCTTGGGGGAAACACCTAGTTATTCAGTTTGATGAATTTGCTCTTCGCACTCATTTTTTATTATTCGGTGCATTTGAAGCAAATTTTAATAATTCCACTTTAACCGGTGACTATAGAAGATCCTACACACCAAGACTTCAACTTGATTTTGAAAACGGAAATATTAAGCTTTTTAACTGTTCGGTCAAATTTCTAGAAACTAGAAATGCTAAAGCCAGTTATGATTTTACAGTCGATATTATGTCCCCAAGATGGGACCCTGACAAAGCCTTTGATTCTATCTATGCAAAGCCCAACGTTGAAATTGCGGATATTTTGCTTGACCAGGAAATATTTGCGGGAGTAGGAAATATCATTAAAAATGAGGTGCTATGGAGGGTGCGTATTCACCCGAAAACGAAAGTCAAAAATATTACACCCTCCGAATTAAAGCAATTGATTTCAGAAACGAAGAAATTCTCCCGTCTTTTTTATAAATGGCGCAAAGTATTTTTATTAAGAAAACATTTGGATATTTATCAAAAATCCATTTGCCCGCGCTGCGGGGCAAAAGTGAAGCGAGAAAAAACAGGTAAAAGAAATCGTATCAGCCACTTCTGCCCTGCCTGCCAAATTAAGAGGGATCAAAATATCTTAACCAGCTAAAAAGTATGTGGACCACAAGTCAAGTTCATTACATCCATATCAGCTTGCCGACGAACAAAGATTCCAATTCCCGTAATCAATTTCGATCAATGGTTTCTTGTCAGGAATGGAGTGCAGATAAAAACTGTCTCGCTCGATGCCGTGGGCGGGCGAACGGCTTGCGCCCCGACACTTGCACTGAATGCAGCTCTGATGTGCCCTT
>DATHUN010000118.1:0-20612 GCA_035462205.1 Anaerolineales bacterium | reverse complement strand
ACAGGCTATCGTTTGGTGCCGCCCTAGATTCGGATGGTACACGCAACAAGCCATGGTCGAAGCCGCGCTCGAATGGCCTCACTTACACTGTGGCGCGAGAAGGTCAAATGATCATTGTCGAGGATATGCAGCGTCATCCGCTCTTTGCATCCTCACCGAGCGACTGGACCGGATCGATCATCAGCATCCCGCTCAAAGTCGGTGAGACCGTGGTGGGAGTCATGAACCTGGCGCGCAACACAATAGGCGGTTTCTCGCTCTCCGAGTTGCGCCTGCTCAGCCTGCTCTCTGACCAGGCAGCTGTTGCCATCTCCAACGCCAGCCTGCACCAGATGATCAGCAGGCAGGCATACAGCGATCCGCTAACAGGACTCCCCAACCGTCGCGCTCTGGATGAACGGTTGGAAGAAGAGGTAACTGCTGCCCGCAGAAATAATTATTCGTTTGCCGTTATCATGATGGACCTGGACGGCTTCAAGGACGTCAACGATACCTACGGTCACTCCACCGGAGACGATGTGTTGCGCACGGTATTCAACCAGATGGCGCACGGCGTCCGCAACACGGATTTTCTTGCCCGTTATGGTGGCGACGAACTAACTCTTATTCTCAGCCAAACTGAAATGTCCTCCGCCCAAATCGTCTCGCAAAAGATCCTGGAGGGGCTGCGAAATCTCAAATATAAGCTTCCCGATGGAAGAAGACTCAAATTAGGAATCTCCGGCGGGATTGCAATCTTCCCTGTCCATGGGCGCAATGCCTCGGACCTTTTGCGTGCCGCCGATGCCGCCCTGTACAATGCAAAGAAATATAATCGCGGCACATTTCAGGTCTCACGCGGCATTACAGGTCCACTGGCATCTCATCGGATCGAGGGCGAGTAGATCGAAATGCTTAAGCGGGGGTTATAATTCTTGGAAGCATGTCACTTTGAAGGCATTCTTTGCCTGGCACTTGCAGCACAGCATATCCAGTAAGAGTCTCTTAATTAAGTTCGAGATCCTGCCCGGCAACGATCATCCGGGATGGTGCTGCTGCGCTCCAAGTGACATTTTATGGAGAATTCATCATGCCCCGCCAAGTCAAAATTATTCTCAATCCAATGGCAGATATGGGAAACGCATGGCGCGTCGCCCGCGACTTACGCTCCATCACCGAACAACATGGCGGCGTGGATTGGAGCGGCACGGTCTATCCTGGTCACGCGATTGAGCTTGCGCGTCAGGCAGGACAACAAGGTTACGAGATGGTCATCGCCATGGGCGGTGATGGAACCGTGCATGAGGTGGTCAACGGATTGATGCAAATCCCTGAAGACAGGCGCCCTGTGCTGGGAGTTGTCCCGGTCGGTTCGGGGAACGATTTTGCGCATGGCATCAATGTCTCCACGATCCCAAGCAAAGCCCTTAACTGCGCGCTGGATGGAGGGGTCTCCACAGTTGATCTTGGACTGATGACCGACGAACATGGTCGCAAGGAATATTTTGATAACACTCTTGGTATCGGCTTTGGTGCCATTGTGACGATACGCTCTCATCAGCTCCCGGTTTTGCGCGGCTTTCTAATGTATCTGACCGCCGTAATCCAAACGATCATCCTGAACCATAATGCCATGCACATGCAGATGCAAACTGATGAGGAAACGTGGGAACAGAACGTCATCTACCTGGTGATCTGTAACGGTCCGCGTGAAGGCGGCGGGTTTTTGATCGCGCCCGATGCGAAGTTTAACGACGGCATCTTACATTATGCAATGATCACGGACGTGAGCCGCCCAATGATGTTCCGCATCGTGCCCGAGGTGATGAAAGGCACGCACGGGCGCTTTAAGCAGGTCAAGATGGGAACATGCAAAAAATTCTCGCTCCACGCGAATCGCCCGCTCTATATTCATGCAGATGGTGAGATTTTCACCGGTCCCGGAACCGACCTGCGCAAGGTGACGTTCGAAGTGTTACCAAACGCGCTGAGTGTTGTGAGAGGGTAAAATGTAGGGAAGGGCAGTTGCCCTTCCCTACATTTTGTATGCCTGATCTTCTTCAATCTTTGCTCAAACAAGATATTGGACACCTGCGCATCGTCGCGGAATTCTGGGGATTGGAATTGGATTCCATTACCGCCGATGATGCCCGCGAGGAACTATCCGCTTCGCTACTGGACGCCGAGCTGGCGACGGAGTTAATTGACTCTCTCTCCCCGCAAGCCAGATCCGCCATCCGCGCCCTGCTGGACGAGGAGGGACGCATTCCCTGGGCAACCTTCGCCCGCAAATATGGCGACATTCGTGAAATGGGCGCCGGCAAACGGGACCGCGAACGCCCGCACCTGAAACCCTCTTCTACTGCTGAGACTCTCTTTTACCGCGGCTTATTAGCACGCGCCTTTTTTGATACCGAAAAGGGACCCCAGGAATTCGCCTACATTCCCGATGACCTGTTGGAACTGCTCTATAACATCCTCGAAGAAGAACCTAAAGAGAAAGCGCTGACCCCCGTCAAGCCTGCCAGCCTGCCCGAGGTTGTGGCACCCAGCGATGCGTTGGGCCGTCCCGCCTCTCCAGGCGAACGCGGACGCGAGCTCCTTGCCAACGACTCCATTCTGGACGATGCGACGACATATCTTGCGGCACTGCGTATGGGCCGCTCGGATTATTTCTCGAGAATGCTTCGCGATCCGTCTGAGCCACGACTAGCGGCTTTACTTACTACTGCAGATTTAATCAAAGACAGCGTTCCCCAGGCCGAAGCGGTCAAAACATTTCTTGAATGCCCGCGCAGTGAGGCGTTGAAGATGCTGCAGGGGGCCTGGCTCGAAAGTACTTCCTTCAACGAGCTTCGTTTGCTGCCCACGATTATCTGTGAAGGGGAATGGAAAAATAATCCGCAGGAGACACGCGAATTTTTGCTCAACCTGCTCGACGCTGTTCCCGAAGGGAAATGGTGGAGTCTGGGCGCGTTCATTCGTGATATCAAACAAAAATACGCCGACTTCCAGCGACCGGCTGGCGATTACGATTCGTGGTTCATCAGGCGCAAATCAGATGGCCAATACTTGCGTGGCTTTTCCTCGTGGGAGCAAGTAGATGGCGCGCTGGTCAAGTTTTTTATCACAGATATTTTGCATTCCCTGGGTCAGGTAGATTTATCCATTGCCGACGGCCCATCCGAGCCAACCGCATTTCGCATTGTAACATTTCAAGGGGAAAAAGAAGAACGAGGGAAAATCGCGGTCTCTTCCAGCGGCAGAATCTCCATTCCGCAGAGTGCACCGCGCGTGGTTCGCTATCAGGTTTCACGCTTCTGTGAATGGGAAGAATCAAAAGAAGATGTCTATCGCTACCGCATCTCGACCCGCTCATTGAGTAAAGCCAAGGAACAGGGACTTAAAGTGGAACACTTGCTGGCATTGCTGACCAAGCATACCGAGGCCGGGATTCCACCGTCCTTGCTCAAAGCCCTCAAACGCTGGGAAGTGCATGGCACCGAAGCGCGGGTGCAGACCCAGGTCATTTTAAAGGTCAGCAAGCCTGAGATCTTGGAAGAGATGCGAAAATCGAAAGCGTCTAAATTTCTGGGAGAGGTATTAAGCCCGACGACAGTCGTTGTCAAAAGCGGAGCCATCCCAAAAGTGATGGAGGCTCTGACCGAGCTCGGTTTGCTCATGGAAGTGCTCGATGAGTAGTGGCAGGATCAACCGCCTAATGCCGCAACGACCATCCTATTGAGATCCAAAGACTTGCCGCGTTCCAATCCAGCTTTAATATCATCTGAACGAACTTTGCGAAGATCATCGAGAAGCAGTTGAATATCGCGGCGCGTATCACTGTTGATCTCAGGATGATTCAAACAGAGACCGAGAATTTCAAGGGCGCGCTCCCGCTTGCCTTCCGCGGCGAGGATGTTGGCGTAGCCGACCAAGGAGAATAAAATCCATGAGGTCGAATCGCCTTCCACGTTCAATTGCAACGCTTCACGCAACGATGCATAGGCTTCGTGGATCTGTCCCAAGCCCACCTGCGAATAGAGAAGATTGATCAGCATCATCGGCAATATATAACGATTGCCGAGTTCCCGCGCCAGCTTGATGCCTTCCATGGTGTAGGGCTTGGCTTCGGCATATCGTTTTTGGATACGGATTAATTCACTGAGATTGCCATAGGCACGCGCCAGCCCGTAACGGTCACCTGCCGTTTTGGAGATCTCGATTGCTTGGAGATGATACTTGTGTGCCTGTTCAAAGAAGCGGTTATTCACGCTGACCATTGCCAGGATGTTCAAGGAGAATGCCTGTGCAATCGCATCGCCCGATGCCTTGGCAAATTCATAACTTTCTTCGGCAAACCGTTGCGCGCTTGCATAGTTACCTTCATAATGACTGATGTAACCAAGGTGGGCGAGACAATAGGCGACGCCATCGATATCACGGATTGCCTGTGCAATCGAGAGACTGGCCTGTAAATACCGTTTCGACTCGGCGAACTTTGCCTGCTCCAAGGCAATGCGACCCAGCCGCGCCAGTGCCTTCGACTCCAGCCCAACATCAGGAATGGTCTTGGCAAGGGCGATGCATTCTTCAAATCGTTCTGTGGCGGTAACATGATCGGTCAGCCAGAGATGTGCGGAACCAATCGTCAATAAGAGGCGGGCGCGCACGGCGGGAGTTGTATCATCCGAGTCAGCGAGGATAGCCAGGGCACGCTCCGAAGCCGTTAGCGCCTCACGATAGGCACTCAGCTGCATAGATTGATCTGCCGCCCGCTCCAAAAATTCCACTGCCCGCGCCGGATCGCCTGCTAGCTCATAATGCTGCGCGATCAATGCCAGGTATTCATCGATCCGCTCACCACTCTGCTGAATGAGCCAATCGGCCGCCATGCGGTGGTACAGCTTGCGTTTGGCTTTGAGCACGCGCTCGTACGTGACCTCGCGCAGGATGGCGTGCTTGAAGATAAATTCCTGCGCGCTCGCAAACGTGGACGGCTGGTGCGCAAACACGAGTTCCTTGCTGCGCAGGGCACTCAATGCCGTTTGGACGTCCTCCCCACCATTCAACACTTGCGCCGACTCAGGGACCTGCAAGGCAGCGACCGCTGCATCCCAGAATGTGTGCCCAATGACAGCCGCTCGTTCGAGTACATCATTCTCACGCGGTGGAAGCCGGTCGAGGCGTGCCTGCAACACCCCCGTCAGCGTGGCTGGAACCCGGACCTGCGTGAACTGCTGTGGGATAATTTGCCAGACATCCTCTCCTTTGACAATGACGCCATCTTCGATCAAGACTTTGATTAACTCTTCCAAATAAAACGGATTGCCTTCCGCGTTTTTCGCTACGGTTTCTACCAGCTCGGTCGGCAGGTCGGAAACGTTTTGTAAAATCTCGTTGACCAATTCACGGCTGGCATCGAGATCGAGAGTTTTGATCGTGATCAGGTCATGGCGGGGAAAATCATTTCCCCAATTCGGTTGGACTTCGTCCAGGTTGGGCCGCGCCGCGCACAGGATAAACAGAGGCAAATCTATATCGAGCTTGGCGAGATATTCCACCAGCTCGAGCGAACCGCTGTCCGACCAATGAATGTCGTCGAGCAACATGACCACACCGTCATCGCGCGTAAGACGCTCGAAGAAGCGCGCCATATGTCTGAACGAGCGCTCGCGAATCTGGCGCGCATCCCGGCGGATGCCGCGCACGTACATGCTGTCGGCAAAGTTGAAGCCCAGCAGCTCACCGATGAACGCGGCTTGTTCGTCGATCTCGGGTCCTGCCAGAGCTGCCATCCCCTGCACCAATTTCTCGCGTGCTTCTGATTGGGAGTCACTATCCAGAATATGAAAGCGATTGCTGAACACATCGCGGATCAAACTGTACGGCAGGCTGGCGCTCTCTTCGTCGGCTCGACCCTTGAACAGGTAAAAATCGCTGGGATGCGAATCGAGCCAGGCTTCGAACTCATAGATCAGGCGGCTCTTGCCGAGCCCGGCCTCCCCTTTGACCGTGACCACCATCGGGCGGCGATCAACGATAGTCTGCTCCAAAGCAGATTGGATAATCTGGAATTCCGTCTCACGCCCGACCATGCGCGTGGTCACGCCCTCCACGCCTCGTCGTCCCAGACGAAAGGCGCGCGGCCGCACCCGCTGAATGACATACGTCTGCAGAGGCTCGGCTTTACCCTTGACGGTGATCGGCTTTTGCTTTTGTACATCGAAGATGCCGCGTACGAGCTGGTAGGTATCATGCGAGATCAGCACCTGACCCCCATCCGCCAGGTGGACGAGGCGGCTGGCAGTATTGACCGTGTCGCCCATCGCCGTGAATTCACCCTGTGTGCCAATCGCGCTCAACAAAACTTGTCCGCTGTTGATTCCTGCCTTCAAACGGATGGGCAATTGGGGGGCGTTCTCCTTGAAGGTTTCCTCTATTTTTAGGGCGGCGCGGACGGCTCGTTCGGCATCATCTTCGCGCGCCGTGTCTGCGCCCCATAATGCCATGACCGCGTCGCCGATGTGCTTGTCAATGTGACCACCATATTCCTGAATGATGCGATCGGCGCGCAGCCACAGCCGGTTGACAAGGTTCGCCACATCCTCCGCGTCCTGGTTCTCGGAGAATGCCGTAAACCCGGAGACGTCCGCAAATAAAACCGTGACCAGCTTCCGGCGCGCCTGATTCGCTGCATCCTGCTGTGTGGCTTGCTTCTCCAGCTCGATCAATTGATCACGCAACACGGATAGAGTAGTTTCCACTACCGAATCCCCCAGCATCGGACGCAACGTCTCCTGCGCATCAATAGCTTTTTTGAGATCTTCGATTTGTTGATGCAGGGTCTTGTCGCTCATAGAATGAGCAAATTATATATTAGTTTATCTTTTCAAAAGATTTGTAACTTATTAGAAACAAGCGCTTTGCGTATTTTGTATGACTCTTGTCATGAATGGGATTGCCTGTTTTCATCCTTTGCCTGAGAACAGGCTTCACCGGAGAAAGAGCCATGCTAGTCAATCTGCCTGGAAAGGTTTTTCTTCCTTATGGCTGAGATCCGCGGCGCTGGCGGAAAACACGAATTCCTGGATTTTGGTGTAACACATCGCGACCTGTTTCATTGCAGGACCATTGAAATATGGCGACTGTCACCTAGGAATTGTGACAGTCGCATTTTTTGTTAATGACTATAATCGTTACGCGAGACCGGCGATTAACAGTTCCGACTCTCTAATTACCTAGTCCCTGTAAACGGAGTTCCCATGTCCAAACTCGATTGGCTGAATCAAGAAATTGAAGGCTTGAAAGAACAAGGATTGTACAACCGCATTCGCACGATTGGCTCGGCGCAGGGCGCGTGGCTGGTCGTGGATGGCAAAAACGTGCTCAACTTCTGCTCGAACAATTATCTCGGCTTGGCGAACCATCCACATATCGTCGAAGCCGCCAGGGAAGCGACAAAGAAATATGGTGTCGGTCCCGCCGCAGTGCGCTCGATCGCCGGTACCACGGACTTGCACATTCAGCTGGAACAACGGCTGGCTAAGTTCAAAGGCGCGCAGGATGTCATTACCTTCCAATCGGGATTCACCGCCAATCTTGGAACGATTTCCGCTCTCGTTGGAAAAGAGGATGTGATCTTTTCGGACCGCTTGAATCATGCCTCCATTATCGATGGATGTCGCCTCTCGGGGGCGCGCATCGTTGCCTATGAGCACAACGACCCGTCCGCCCTGGAGGACGCGATCAAGGAAAACGCTTCGTCTTACCGCCGAGCCCTGATCGTCACGGATGGCGTCTTCAGCATGGACGGTGACATCGCACCCCTGCCCGATCTCTACGAGGTCGCCAAGAAATATGACATCCTGTTTATGGTGGACGATGCCCACGGCGAAGGTGTGCTTGGCAAGGGCGGGCGCGGCATTGTGGATCACTTTGGCTTGCACGGCAAAGTGGATATCGAAGTTGGCACGATGTCCAAGGCGTTCGGCGTCGTCGGGGGCATGGTTGCCGGCGACAAGGTCATCATCGAATGGCTGCGCCAGCGTGGACGACCGTTCCTGTTCTCGTCTGCGGTCACTGCGCCGGATGCCGCAGCTTGTCTCGCGGCGGTGGACCTATTGGAAGAATCCACGGAGCTTGTGGATAAACTCTGGTCGAATGCAAACTACTTCAAAGGTGAGATGAAGAAACTGGGGTTCGATACCGGCGTCAGCGAATCGCCGATCACACCTGTCATGCTCGGGGAGGCCCCGCTCGCTCAACAATTCAGCCGTGAACTATTCGAGGAAGGTGTCTTTGCCATGTCGATTGGGTTCCCCACAGTACCAAAGGGGAAGGCACGAATTCGCGTGATGATCTCCGCCGCGCACGATAACGATGATTTGGGGAAAGGTTTGCAGGCATTTGAAAAAGTGGGGAAGAAATTGGGCGTCATTTAACTTGGTGCTCGAATCTCCGGCTGAAAATAATGAAACTCCGGGTGATATTCACCCGGAGTTCTATTATTTTGCATACGCATCCAAAAAGTCGTCCCATCCCGTTTGCAAAGCAAAATCGATTGTGGTGCGGTAGTAGAGGTACTTCGCATCCTTTTCGGTTGCCTTGGAGATATGATAGATCGTGATCCCAGAAGTATCGGCATAGGCATTGGTATGCCGATCATAAAGGACAACGGAATTGACTGCGTCCATCACTGCCTGACTTCTCCACTTGATATTCGGGTCGCTGATGAGCCGATTGATCTCGTAAGCCATATCATAGAGATCCTTATCCTCAGGCGCCTGCCAGAACGAGCGGGTCGCACCAAAAGCCCGGTCATAACTCTTTCGATTGGTCGCGAGCCCATCCTTCAGCGCAACGGACCATTGGTCCACAGTTGTGAGCAGCGTGTTGAGACGGGAATCGACCGCCACGGCTGACCAGGTTTTGTCTTGTGTAGCAGTTTGGCTGAAATCGATCGCCAGCTGATCCGCCGTCCAGGCAGGATTGGCAGCCAGGTGGGCGAGGACCAGGTCGTATTGAAGTCCCTCCCATCCAACGTACTCCTGTGAACCCGTGACTGCGGTCGCATGCCCGTGCCACAAGTTGAAAATCTCAATCGAGGACATGTTGCAGCCATCGTATCCAACCACATCGATGAAGCCGAGCGAGGGAATTGCCGCTTTTTCCTCTTGATAATCCATCGTGTAATTATTGGGATCGGTAAGTTGCGTGGTGTCATCGCGCATTACATAACCGGGATGCCAGTTCCAGCCGTGACCCCAAAAGATCAACGCATAGTGATCGGCTGGATAATTTGCTTTTGTCCATGTGACGAAGTCGACCAAAGTCTGTGGATTCGCCATGTCGAGTTCGTCGACATGATTTGCATCCCAAGCCGCGTCGGCGTTCGCAAGAGTAGCTTTCATGCCTGGGAGAACGTGAAAATATTCCGTCGTCTTCCAGTCATCCGGACCAGTACTCGCACCTGGACCCCGATCAGCCAAGGCGACGACCTGGATGTCCCTGGCGGAACCTGTCGGTGCCAGCTCATTTTCAATATCGCTGATCACGTAAGACTCAAGGTTATTGTCCCCAGAGATATAGACCATCACAGTCCATTTGGCTTTTGTGGACGGGGCTGCATAGGCACTTCCCGTCAACGTCACTGCAAGTACGAACACAATCAAGATTGTCAAAGCAAATTTTATTTTGGGCATGCCATCTCCTTTGGGATTGACGGTTATTCGAATTTCAATATGCGCGCTGTTGTCGTATTGTCCTCAAAAAAGTGTAGCATGAAAAAGATGAGACTTCAAGCGCCAAAGGTCGCAGTGGGCGACGCTGAATTTTTCTCTCAGTAAATACCTTGGCTTAACAAACTGCACGATACAAAATAAGAAACTTTTTCCCTTGACAGATATAAATAAACACTGTATATTTACGCTGTAAGTTTAATTTGGAAGCGAGACGCCGTCTTGCATTACTAGGAGCCAATCATGGTTCGACCTACCAAGAAAAAACAAATCCCGAATTTGCAGGAAGTCATCAAGGACACTGCTTGGAAGCAGATTGCTGATTTTGGCGCCGCTGCCCTATCGCTGCGGGCAATTGCCCGGGAACTCAACATCACTGCTCCTGCCATTTATAACTATTTCCCGGACCGGGATGCGCTTGTCACCGCGCTGATCATCGACGCGTACAAATCGTTTGGCGATTCTCAGTTGCAAGCGCGTGAGACTGTGCCAGCCAGCGACGTAAAAGGACGCATGAAAGCCATTGGCCTGGCATACCGGAGATGGGCGCACACCCATCCACAACGCTACCAGCTGATTTTTGGAACACCGATCCCCGGGTATCAAGCGCCACTGACGGAAGTCCTGCCCTTCGGTGCCCGTTCGCTCAGTGCGCTGGTCGGCGTGGTGGAACAATTACGTGCAAGCGGCAAATTGAATATCAAATCCTTCCCAGAAGTGAAAGAGGAGTACAAAGCCGGTTTCGAGGTTTGGAAAACCTATGGCGGCGATGTAGATATCCTCTCCCTGTCCGTTGCAATGGTCATTTGGGCTCGCGTCCATGGCATCGTCTCACTCGAGATCGCCGGCAACCTGCCGCCCTTTGGAACGAGCGGTGACGACCTGTACCTGTTTGAAATGGACTCGATCGCAAAGCAATTTATCAAGGAGTATTAATGAAAGCTCTTATCCTAGACGGTGCGCCTGCAAATGATCTCCAGGCGACGAGGATCGCCAATTCACTACGCAAACAACTTCCCTACGCGGAAACGATCCTTCTGCGTGAACAACGCATCGGCAACTGCGCCGGCGACTTCTTCTGCTGGGTACGCAGTCCCGGCATGTGCAACGCGAATGACGACAACCGCATCATCGCCGCAAAGATCATCCAAAGCGACCTCGTTATCTATCTGACACCGGTAACCTTCGGCGGTTATTCGTCCGAGCTCAAACGCATGGTGGATCACCAGATTCAAAATATTTCACCTTTCTTTACCAGTGTTCAGGGCGAGATCCATCACCAGCGGCGCTACAAACAATACCCAAACATGTTGACCATCGGTTGGATGGATGAGCCGGATGTGCATGCCGAAGCTATCTTCCGCCACCTTGCGCATCGTAATGCGGTCAACATGTACGCCAAAACCTCTGTCTGTGGATTGGTGATCGGCACGCCGCCCGCAGCGGATCTAGATGATCGAGTGGAATCCTGGCTGCAAGCGATCGCCAAGCGATCCAACTCGCCCGTGCCTGCTCTGCCAACTATGGATGTTTCCCCCACCGCTCCAACTCCCGTGAAACGTGCCGTGCTTCTCGTCGGTAGTCCGCGCGCGAAGAAAAGCACATCCGCCTCGCTGGGTGATTATCTTTTCGAACAGTTGAACATCCGCGGCGTCGAATCACAGACCATTCAAATCTACACAGCGATCCACTCACAAGAGCGAATGAATGCAATGTATGAAGCTATCGAGAGCGCCGATCTCGTCATACTTGCCTTCCCCATCTACGTGGACAGTCTGCCTGCGCCGGTCACGGCCGCCCTCGAAAAGATCGCTCTAAATCAAAAATACAATCCGTCCGCTTTTAAGTTCGCTGCGATTGCCAACTGCGGCTTTCCCGAAGCGCATCAAAACGAGACTGCCCTCGCGATCTGCGCCGAGTTTAGCCGTCAGAGCGGGCTCGCATGGATGGGCAGCCTCGCACTTGGCGGCGGGGAAGGAATCGTGCACGGCGTCCCGCTCCATCAAATGGACGGACGCGCCATCCCACTCAAGAAGGCGCTTGACCTTGCTGCAGAGGCATTAGCGAATGGACAACCCATTCCACAAGCCGCGCGTGATTTGTTAAGCAAGCCCATGATCCCAAGCTGGATATACAAACTCATTGGCGGACTGGGTTGGAAACAACAAGCAAAACACTACGGCACACAAAAAGAATTGAAACGACAACCTTATTTGTAGGAGAAAACGAATGGCGACGATTTTTAATGGACGCTACACAGCCAAGACAGATCAACCTTTTGTGGTATTTCTGATCGGCATGCGCATCAACCAGTGGTGGCGCTTGGATAAATGGTTCCCCGTGGCTTCGGCAATGGGACCTATGTTGCAAACTTTATTCACCCATCCCGAAAAAGGGTTCCGGCATGCCGAATTCTTCTGGAACTTTCGCGGACCTGTCCTTATCCAATATTGGCGCTCGTTTGAAGACCTGGAGCGATTTGCCCGCCAGCCATCTGATCCGCATCTGTCGGCCTGGAAAAAATTCAATCAAGCGGTCGGTGCGGATGGAAGCGTAGGCATCTGGCACGAGACATATACAGTCAACGCCGATCAATTCGAAAGCGTCTACGGCAACATGCCCAAATTCGGACTTGCTGCGGCAATGGACCATGTTCCGGCAGTAGGCCGGCGCGAGACGGCACGCAAGAGAATCAACGCCAATAAAACCAACGAATTGATCATGCAATCCAAATTGTGAGAACGTCGTACGTTCATTGGTAGAGATCCTTCGGTCAGGATGACTTGTCCTTTACAAAGGTTTATAGGAGAGACGTTATGGTTACTACAGCATTGATGGCATTCTTACATCACTTAATGGCATTCACGCTAACAGCCTGTCTGGTGTACGAGTTCATTGCCTATCGGAAGAATATGAGCATCGAAGAAATGCGCCGCATTCAACGCGTGGACTTGGTTTATGGAATCTCAGCAGGTCTATTATTGATCGTCGGTTTATTGCGTGTCTTCTTCTTCGAGAAAGGCGTGAACTTTTACATTCATAACTCCTTCTTCTGGGTGAAAATGACTGCATTTGTGATCGTTGCCTTGTTATCGATTGACCCAACCATCCGTTATATACGCTGGAACAGAACTCTAAAGCAGGACCAAGGATTGGAAATCAGCGATGCAGAATACAAGCGGACGCGCTTGTTGCTTCGCCTGGAAATCATCGGGATTGCGATCATTCTTTTCGCTGCGCCCATGATGGCGCGCGGTGTGGGAATGAACTGACAAGGATTGATTCCGCAACGGGATCGGTGCATACCACTCCCGTTTTTTGGTTAATTAGGATTTTCATCCATTCTCAACCTGCCCAGATGCATGTATGATGCAATTATGTCTTTGCAAAAAGCTGAACCGCACGATCAGATGCAAAGCCGCGCCTCGCTGACGCGCTTTGCCTGGTTGTCCATTGCTGCCGCGATTGCGACGATTTCGCTCAAAACAATTGCCTACTTTTTGACGGGTTCCATAGGCTTGCTGTCCGATGCCATTGAGTCGCTTGTCAATCTGGCGGGCGCGGTCATGGCATTGATCATGCTCACCATCGCTGCTCGTCCGGCGGACGAAAGTCACGTTTACGGTCACAGCAAGGCAGAGTATTTTGCCAGCATGGTGGAAGGTCTCTTAATTCTGACCGCGGCTGCCGGAATATTCACGACCGCCATCAATCGCCTCTTGCATCCAGCGGAGCTTCAAGACCTCGGAATTGGCCTGGGCGTGTCTGTAGCCGCCTCCATAATTAACTTTGCCGTGGCTCGCATCCTGTTGAATCAGGGCCGCAGGCTCAACTCCATCTCCTTGGAAGCGGATGCCCACCACCTCCTGACCGATGTCTGGACCTCGGCGGGTGTAATCGGTGGTGTCGCCGTTGCTGGTCTGACCGGTTGGACGGTTCTCGATCCGCTGCTGGCGATTGCGGTCGCCCTGAACATCGTCTGGACGAGCTTTCAACTCGTCCGCCGCTCTGTGCTGGGACTGATGGATACTGCCCTCCCGCAAAAGGAACGCGACCTGATCGAAGAAGTGATGAAAAAATACAATGCCAAGGGCGTGACATTCCACGCCCTTCGGACGCGTGAAGCGGCTGCCCGGCGGTTCATTTCTGTGCACATGCTTGTTCCCGGCACATGGACTGTCCACGACGCTCATCATGTTGCCGAGGATTTCGAGGCGGACGTCCGCACTGCATTGGGCGGAGTTGTGACCGTCTTCACGCATCTTGAGCCTGTCGAGGATCACCTCTCCATGGAAGATATATTTCTGGACCGGTAATTTGTCAGTAGTCAGAAAAAAACGAATACACAGATGACAAAAGGCAATGGAGGCCGGCTATGACCGCCAATAAGTCTCCGCCGTGTTCAAAGTGTTGCAGAATTCATCTTGAGCGCATACGCCTTGGCGAAGGAACAGCAGATTTAAAAAAACTAAATGACCGGAGGCAACATGCAATTTGGCGTTCATGTTTTTCCCACGGAGACTTCCATTCAACCCGATGAATTGGCGCGCGCCGCCGAGGATCGCGGATTGGATTCGGTTTGGTTCTCGGAACACACGCATATCCCCGTCCGTTTTTTAAACGCGCCGGGACGCGGACCAACCCTGCCAGAATATTACTGGCAGACCTACGACGTTTTTGTCGCCATGACTCTAGCTGCAGCCGCGACAAAAACAATCAAAATCGGAAGTGGCGTTTCGCTGGTGATCGAGCACGATACGATCCTCATCGCCAAAGAAACTGCGACCTTAGACCTAGTCTCTAAAGGACGTTTCATCTTCGGCGTGGGTGCAGGCTGGCTCGAATCCGAAATGGCGGATCATGGCGTGGTCTACCGGACGCGTTTTCAACGTTTGAAAGAACAAATCCGCGCCATCAAAGAAATCTGGATAAAGGATGAACCTGAATTTCATGGCAAGTTTGTGAACTTCGATAAGATGAAAATATTCCCCAAACCGTATCAACGCCCTCACCCGCCGATTATCATGGGCGGGGAGGGCGATAAAGCCATCGAATGCGCCGCGGATGTCTGCGATGGCTGGGCGCCCTGGGGCTTAGAATGGTCCCAGGCTAAAGAAGCGATCGTCAAATTGAGGCGTCAGGCAACAGCATTCGGGCGTGATCCGAATTCGCTGGAAATCTCGCTGTTTGGAACTTCCATACCGGGAGAAGCAACTATCGCTGAGATGGGAGCTAACGGGGTAAAGAGATTCATATTGACAGTCTTGGGGCAAAGCCGCGAGCAAGCATTACCCCAGCTAGATCTATTGGCGAAAGCCTATCGGTCATAAATCACGAAGCGTAAATGAAATCGTGCGAAGGCATAAAGCTTTGGCACGATTTCGTTTAAGTCACGGGTTCTCGTTCTTTCCAGATCGTAAAGTTCTCCAGAATGGATCCACCAACAAATTCACGCACAATAGATGTCTGTGGAACGAGACTCAGATCGAGCGGTAGAAACCATTCGAGGAAAGCAAGGAGGCGCTTTGCTTCGATGTATTCATGTGTACCGTGAGGCACTTGGCGTAATAACGGTTCGGCAAACGGTTTGAGCACGGCGAGCTCATACGCCAGTGCCGAGTTGAACATCACATCCGCATTTTCCTGGTAGGGGAAGATATGCCGTTTCTCGCCGCGCCGCACCGATTCCCAGCGCGCGATTGTGTCAGCCGCCGAGTAGCCGCGTGCACGCGCGTCTCGCACGATGCGGCGGATGAGACGGGTGTCGGTGGTGGAGACGCGGTTGTGGCGATCCAGGTTCAACTGTGTCAGCGCCGAGACGTAGATTCGGAATGCGGTGCCGCTGATACTTGAGGGGATGAGCCGCGGATCCATGCCGTGAATCCCCTCCAGGATGATGGGCTGTCCGCTCTTCAAACGGATGATCTCTCCCAATTCGCTCTTGCCGGTCTTAAAGTTATAACGCGGTAATTGGACTTCCTCGCCTTTGATCAAACGCAATAAATGATCGGAGAGTAGTTCCAGATCCAATGCCTCGATGGCTTCGAAATCAGGCTTGCCGTCTTCGCCCAAGGGAGTTAGATCGCGGTCAAGAAAATAATTATCCAGCTCTAGAGGGAACGGCGAAATGCCCAGCGCAAGCAATTGGACGGTGAGTCGCCGCGAAGTAGTCGTCTTCCCGGCCGAGGAAGGACCCGCGATCAGGATAAGGCGCGAGTGATCCAACTGGTCACCAATCTGGTTGGCGATGCGCGCCAAATGATTCTCATGGAACGCTTCTGACACCAAAACGATCTGATCGCTGCGTCCGCTCTCGATGGCATCGTTCAACGCGCCGACATGCTCAATACCAAGCTTTGCCAGCCACTCGCCATACTGGATAAACGCACCGAGCAATTTTGGATACTCCGGCATCGGCAAAAGCTCATTCGGTTTGTGACGTCGTGGATAACGAAGCGTAAACCCACCTTCTACCTTGATCAAATCAAACCATTTCAAGTACCCTGTGGATGGAACCATGTATCCATGATGGTAGCCCATGCGCTCCCCAAGCTGATAGAGAGTCAGATAATTTTTCGTTCGATATTTCAACAGATTGACTTTGTCATCGTATCCGCGCCTGTGAAAATAATCGATCGCGTCCTGCAGCGGAACTTGCTTACGCACAAAGGGCCGATCTTCCTCAACCAGCTTCTGCAGATGAGCTTTGAGCGCGTCAAGTTCCTCCGCCGATAATGGTTTGCGCTCCGATACCTGACAGTAAAATCCGCCGGAGGCGACGGAATGATCCACATAGAGATTCGCATCGGGAAAGAGGTCCGAAAATGCCATCTCGAGCAGGAAGGTCAACGAACGGCGATAGATGCGTGCACCATCCGGCATGGACATAGTCACCGGTTCGACATTGGCATCCATCTCGATGGGATACGTCAGCTCACGTAACTCACCATTGACGATTGCCGCAACAGGCTGTGCGGAAAATTCCAGCGCCGCGAGAAAGGACTCCACCTTTGCCCCGCGCGGACCCGATAACACGCGCTCATCAGGAAGATGCACCTCAACAGATGAGCGCGGCGAAACAATTTCTATTTTTTTGTTCATTTTTCTTTTATACACTCGTAGGTTGGGCTTCCAGCCTGACAGATTATGGTCGGTTAAAAACTCGCCCTACCTGCAGGCGAACTTAACTAGCTAAACTATGACGATTAATACTCGCCCGATTGACCTTATCCAATAATAATTTTGGCTTGTGTGCAAATTCTTCCAGGGGAATTTCTTTTCTTGTCAGAGACATCAAGGTTTCGGTAAGGACTCTATTCACCGGTGTCGGTACGTTGAACTTTTCCCCGGCGCGTACGACCGCGCCGTGCAGATACTCCACTTCGCTTTTGCCGCGCCCTGAATGCAGGTCAATGTGGAAGGAGGGCATCTTGGCGCCGCGTCCCGCACCGGCTGCACGCGATAGAAGAGGCTTGGAAAACCACAAGGGCAACCTGGTTGCATAGGCCAGGGCACGGACCGGTGTGCCGGGCAGATCCACAACATCAATTTTTTGCGCTTTCATCACGGCTAAACACTCGCGCAGCATGTCGATTTCAAGTTTATATAGATCCTTATTCGCGAATACCTCGCCGGCGGTCATATCCAAAATGGCAGAAGTGGGATTGGCGATCAGGTTAGTCAGCATCTTGGACCATTTCATGCTAGCGGCATCCTCATATAACTTTGAGTTGAGATATGCTTTATCGAGAGCATTGTTGAGCCTCTCCGAAAGTGGATGCCCTTTTGCCACACCGACACCACGTAGTTTTTCAAGAACGATGTCTCCAGCGCCGCGCCGGCCGACAGCTGAGGTCACGGTGCCGTAGATGGCCTTGTGGCTACCGAGTGCTTCGACGATCATGGGCTCGTTCGAGACGCCATTCGAGAGGCATAGGATCGGCGGCATTTTGTCCGCGTAGGGTTTCATCCCTTCCAAGGCGGACTGCGTATCGAAGGACTTCAGGGCAAACAGGGCAACGTCAAAGGGTCCATAGCGAAGCCCCTCCTCCAACGAGGCAACAATCCGAAACGAAGCAGGCTCGATACGTGAGGCTTCCTTGGTCTTGCGGCGTTCATCGAGTGTGAGATCGAGACGCAGGCCTTTCTCGCGTAACTCCTCTACAACTTTGGGCTGTTCGACAAATGTTAATTGATGACCTGTCAAACCCAGGCTGCCACCAATATAGGTACCGATGGCACCCGCGCCAAAAACGAGCACATTTAATTTTCCATTCGGTGATGTGGAACGTTCCGACAATGCCATCTGTTACTCGTATTTCAGGGATTTGAGATGAGCGCGGTCGTTCAGGGTATCGATCAGCCAGCGATGCTGGTGCGGATAATAAACCACGCGGGCAAACGAAGTGTTTTCAAAGCGGAAGCGTACCCCCGACGGATCCACGTGCGGAGCAATGCCAACGACTGCATGCATCAGTTGGTTCAAAAAGCCGCCATGCGAAACGACAAGATATTTTCCCGGCGGCTTACGCAAGAATTCCTGAAGTGCATGGCCGGCGCGCAGAAAGAGCGCCCAATCTCCTTCTCCTTCCACGTCCATAAAATGATAGGGCGTTGTGTAGGGCGGCGGCGGCAATTGATTGACTTCCTCGAGCGTCATGCCTTCCATATGCCCAATGTGACGCTCCATCAGGATAGGATTGAATTCAATTTTGATGCCGTTCAAGTAAGAGGTAACGATCTCCGCCGTTTCACGGGCACGAACCAGCGTGCTGGTAATCACCAGATCGAACCTGACATCTTCTCTTTGCCAGCGTTCGCACAAGGCTCGTGCCTGGGCACGACCCTTATCGGTCAGCGGATAGTTGGATTGCCCTTGCCAGCGCGATTCGACATTGCCTACCGATTCGGCATGACGTAAAAACACAAATCGATAAACAGGTTTATCTGAACTCACGCCTGATCATCCTTCTTCAAAAGATATACCGGTCGGTGTTTCACTTCCTGAAAAATGTAGCCGACATAAATGCCAATGAACCCCAGCAGCACCATAATCATCCCGCTGACTATCAGAATTACGAACATCAGCGAGCTCCAGCCCGGTGCAAGATTGGATGTGCGACCGGTCACCCAGAACGATAGTACATAAATCATTTCCAAGGCTGCAAGACAAAAGAAGATTCCGCCCGCGCTCAAGCCAATATACAGCGGCACGAGAGAAAAGGAAAAGATTGCATCCATGGCGAGGCGGAACATTTTGGCAAATGAATATTTCGATTTGCCGCCTACGCGCTTGACCTCGTGATACGGCAGGATCACACTGCGATATCCGACCCAGGCAATCATGCCGCGCAAAAAGCGATGATACTCCGGCATGGACTTCAACGCATCCACAACCTGGCGGCTCATGCCGCGAAAATCGGCTGCTCCGGCAGTCATTTGCGTGCCGCTGATGCGATTGATTAACGTATAAAAGGCGGAAGAGGTCATTTGCTTGAAGGAAGATGTCGTCTCCCCTTCGATGCGTTGTGCCTGGACGATATCATAGCCCTGCAGAAATAGGTCGATCATCTGAGGGATCAGTTCCGGTGGATGCTGTCCATCGGCATCCAGCGAAATGACGAAATCACCGATGGAGGCATCCAGACCAGCGGTCAGTGCAGCTTGATGTCCGAAGTTACGCGCCAACGTCAAGACGGTGATATTCCTTTCCTGTCGCGCCATTGCCGACAGCGACTCCGCCGTGCCGTCACTGGAGCCATCGTCTACAAAGAAAATATGGAACTGGTGGGAAAGATCACGAATGACTTCACAAATCTTCGAATATGTTTGCTCTACAACCCCTACTTCATTAAAAACCGGTATGACCAGATCAACAACAACTTCCCGTTTCTGAGTGGACATTAAATGGAATTCTACCACGCCGGAGGCGGGCTTCTTTTAAGATGGATATAAATTAATTAAAGATGTCTATTCAAAAAGGAAATTCAATCACAGCTTGACCCCGTGCCGGTCCGCCAATATGGACAGGGTGCGCGCCACCTCGGCTTCTCTCTGTTCCGGCTTCCAGCCAAACTGGTTTGTGAAGACACCGGCAAGTTCGTCCACCATCTCTCTTGTCACACGACCTAGCATGCCGAGCATCGACCGCCGCAACAAGAAGTCATCGAGATGGATAACCTTCTCGTGCTGCAAAATAAAAGAAATTTCGCGGCGAGAATAATCGGGTAGAGTGCGCAGGATCATGTCGGTGCCGCCGTTCATATAGGTGGCAACGGATTCGGCGCGCGAGCCATAACGGTTATACAAAACTCTTACCCGTTCGCGTGTAACACCTGTCCATGCCGAGAGGCTTTCGATCTGGCGTTTAAGCTCCGTTTCATCGTGCGGATAGCCGCGCCCGCCGCCAATGGCAAGATTGCGGGTGTCCTTTTTGCGTGGCAGATCGAGATAAGCCAGCGCCTTATTCGTGACCTGTTCTGCAAAGGCGCGGAAGGAGGTCCATTTACCGCCAACCAGGGAATAGACCGGGAACTGCAGATTCGTCCACGTGCCGCTGAGGACCTCGATGCTGTGATCACGCGAAATCTGCCCGGTCGATTTTGCATTCGAACGCGGTAACGGACGGACACCTGAGAATTGGAAGACAATATTTGACGGAGTCAACTCCAGGCTTGGGAAGACGCGCCTGACCAAGTTCAGAAAGTACTGCATCTCTTCTTCTGTGCAGCGCACTTCGTCCGGATTCTCCACGGGGATATCGGATGTCCCAATCAGCACGCGGTCGTAAAGCGGGAAGATCAAAACGATGCGCCCATCCTTATTCTCGAAGAAGAACTCGCTGTCGCCGATAGTCTTGCGCAACTCATCGTGTTGAACAACGAGATGGGAGCC
>DATHUN010000117.1:0-2459 GCA_035462205.1 Anaerolineales bacterium | reverse complement strand
GAGGGATCGATGCAATCGCCGGCTGAAGTGTTCGGATTACGAATGGCAGAGCGACGAGCGTATGCGCAAACGGAACCAGCAAAGGTGAAGTCAGCCAGGCACCAAACGAAATAATGAAACCAAGCCCCAGCATGACCGCGGAAGAACCAAGAGGCAGCATAATGAGCGGATCGAGAATCCTTTCGAGACTCGTTGGCTTGGCGAGTGCAAAGGCAGCAGGAAAACCTAGGACGAGAGAAATGATGACTGTGGCTATGGCGTATCCAAGGGAGTTGAGAGTGGCTTGAATGGGCGGAACATAAAATACCGAACCGCGACGATTGATAAAAAGCTCCCTGTAGTAGTCGGCTGTAAATCCATATTGAACTTCACCGCGCTGACCCCGGTCCGCTTCGAGGCGGAAGAACGAGCGAATAGGAAGAGATGCAAGCGGTAGCAGGAAGAATAAAACGAGCAGCAAACTGAGCAGGGACACAAACAATTTTTGTTGGATGGTTTTAGGTTTGATGAGTATGGAGCGCGGAGTGAGCTGGATCGTCGAGCGCGAGATGAAGAATGTGTAAAGGATAGAAAAGATGATTGTGCAAATAAGCTGGATTACCGATAACAGCGCGGCGAGCGGAAGGTTGGGGAGCTTCAGAACTCGCAAATAGATTTCTACTTCAAGCGTCGCGAATTGTGAACCGCCGAGTAATAGGATTACGCCAAAACTGGTGAAATCAAATAGAAATACGAGTAACGATGAAGCCAGCAAGGACGGGCGCAGCAAAGGAAGAGTGACATCCCACCAAACACGCAATGGGTTTGCCCCGAGAGAGCGTGCGGCTTGTTCAAGTTTCGGGTCGAGGCTTAAGAGAGCGTTTCCCACTACGCGAATAATGATGGTCGTGTTGTAGAAAACATGGGCGATCAGGATTGCTGTCAGTGTTCCGATAAAGCTGAATGACAAAAAAGGAAAGAGAGTATGGATCAATCCACGCGGACCGAGTAGCGCACTGAACCCCGCCGCAACGACGACCGTAGGAAGCATAAACGGAACGGCAGTTAAAGCGCGCAAAAGAGACTTGCCGCGAAAATCATATCGGGCAAAAAGATACGCGGCGGGTAACCCGAGTAAAAGGGTCAGAAGGGTAGATAGAATCGCCTGGTAGAGAGTAAAAAGTAAAACGCGAGCCGCGAGTACAAAGTTACTGTTCGTAAAAGTCTGAACATCAAGCGTCAGAGATAGAATTCGGGAAAGAGGGTAGAAGAACGCGATCGATAGAAAGAGGAGAGGCAACAACCAAAGGAGAATACGAAAATAAGTAGACAGGTATGTAGGTGCAAATATAGACACCGTAGAGTGTTTGCGTTGTGAAATCTGGTGATTTCTTTGCATGGATACCTGTCTACGCGCTTACTTTATCACTGCATCAGTCCAAGCCTGGATCCAGGCGTCGCGTTTTTCGGCAATTACCTGCGAGTCTAATGTAGCACTCTGGGTGGGAACCTGCGAATATTTGGTAAATGCCTCCGGCAACACAGCGTTTGGATTCACGGGATACACAAACATCTGCGTCGGCATATCTTCCTGGAATTGTTTGCCGAGCATGAAGTTCACGAATTTTTCGGCAAGGACGCGCTGTTTCGTCCCTTTGAGGATGCCGACAAACTCGATTTGACGGAAACAGGTATCGGGTCCAAGAATAGAGGCTGTGGGCGCGTCGTCCAATTTCTTTTCTGAGAAAATCACTTCCGCCGCGGGAGAGGTTGCGTATGAAACCACGAGGGGCTGCGGTCCATGACCGGAAGAGCCACTGAAATTAGTGTAGTATGCCGTTTCCCAGCCATCGACAACCACCAGACCATTTTCCTTTAACGACCGCCAATACAAGGGGAATGCGTCACCGAAATGAGCGATCGTTGCCAGCAAAAACGCAAGCCCCGTGGACGAGGTTGCCGGATTTTCGACGACGAGCAGTCCTTTGTACCCAGCATTCAACAGGTCTTCCAGTGTTTGCGGAACGGCTAAATTCTTATCCGCAAAATATTTTTTATCATAATTGATGCATACTTCACCGAAATCCACCGGGATTGCACGGTTGGAGGCATCGAGCTTGAATTCGGCAGGAATGTCATTCAGCGCGGGCGATTGATAGGGTTCATAAATATCGGAAGTGAGAGCGCGCGAGAGGAAGGTGTTATCCACGCCGAAGAGGACATCGGCAAGAGGGGCATTCTTTGTAAGAATGGCTTTGTTCAATACTTCGCCCGCGTCGCCGCTTTGCAGGAAGGTGACCTTGACGTTGTTCGCTGCTTCAAATGCTTGGACCACAGCTTCACTGACTGCGAACGAATCATGGGTCATTACCGTGAGAGTCCGTGGCGCCTCGGTCGCCTGAGGAGTGACAGTGGCTTGTGAAGTCGCGGTTGCTTGGGGTGAGCAAGAGGTCAGCAGTACGATGAGGGCGGTGAAAAGT
>DATHUN010000116.1:0-10071 GCA_035462205.1 Anaerolineales bacterium | reverse complement strand
TAATTCCTGCAGTCAGTGAATCAGCCGCGATCTCTTTGGTGGGGAAATGGCGCGCCCAACATGTAGAAGCTTTTAATGATCAGTTTGTCGCCCCGGATTTCGATGATTCGGCTTGGACGGAAGTGACAGCACCTGCTTCTTGGGCTGAACAAGGCTTTGGTGACTTGGAAGGTACGCCCGGGCTGGTGGTGTATCGTACCAAGCTGAATGTGCCGCGCAGTTGGAAAGGCAAAGCGGTTGGGGTGAGTGCTTGGTTCAATCCATTCAATGGGCGAGTGTTTGTCAACGGCACCGCGGTGGAGCCTGTGCGCAAACCTTTTGTCCCGTATGCAGATGTCAGCAAGTTGCTGCAATACGGCGAAAGCAACACAGTTGCTGTGACAACGATGTACGAAGGTTACTCGGAGTTTGCGCAGGGTGGCCCGCCGCGTCTTGGTCTGATCGATCAGATTGCTGTCACAGCGATCCAGCATGAAGAGGTTGACATTAATGGCAATAAAGCTACATTT
This sequence comes from Anaerolineales bacterium, assembly GCA_035462205.1. Lineage (GTDB taxonomy): Bacteria > Chloroflexota > Anaerolineae > Anaerolineales > Villigracilaceae > Defluviilinea. The sequence continues at coordinate 9,562 of DATHUN010000116.1, read as the reverse complement.
ATTCGCCCAAAACAGGAAGGTGATTACCCGATCATCATATTCAATTTTACCGGCTCTCATTTCATGGCGGAGCGCGAGGCTTGGTATGACATGGGCAATGATCTGGCCCGTGCCGGAATCGCTTCTCTGGCACTCGCACTGGGCGATCAAAAGGTAGAAAGCGTTCAGGTGGCTCTGGAGTATCTTCGCGAAACAGGATTTGCAAATGAGGAGAAGATTTTTCTTTTAGGTGGCGGACAGGGTGCACCGACGATGCTTGATGTTGCCCTGCAAGATCCAATGATAGCGGGCCTGATTCTCATTTCTGCTCCACCCGTGAAAAACTTAGAACAACTTGATTCTCGTCCCGTGTTGTTCATCGCTAGTCAGGGGGAACAACATGGCTTGATCCTGGAACAAGCTCAACAGAGCGCGGCAGGTATAACGAATGCGCAGGTTGTCACATTACCAGGGGAGGGCAGTGGTACGTTTATCTTCAGTAGCGTTTGGAGTCAGGTTCGCCGAGCTCTTATAGACTTTGTGCAAGCTGCAAAGTAAATTTTCATAGGAGTACCTATGCAGCGTGAAGAATTCATCCCGATTGCAGTCTGGTATACAGGCGGCAAGGCGCGTGCGACCATGGTCCGTCCACCGGACGAGGATTCACCGGTTACCTGGAAGAAAGATCTCGAGACGATCAAAAGTTGTGGGTTTAATACAGTCCGCTGTTGGGTGGACTGGGCGACTGCCGAGCCGCAACCTGGTGAATACCATTTTGAAACCCTGGATCTATTGATGAATTTGGCTGAACAGGTCGGGCTAAAGGTGATTATCCAGATCTACCTGGATTCTGCGCCCGACTGGTTAGTGAAATATTTTCCTGATTGTAGATACGTCTCGGCGGGCGGCGTGGCGATTGACTCACAAGGCGCGCCGGGGTATTGCTATGACCATCCTGGGGTGCATAATGCTGCAGAGCGCTTTATGGTCACCTTGGCGGCCCGCGTAGCCGAACGCCCCTGTTTCTTGGGTTGGGACCTGTGGAGCGAGCCACACATAGTGCAATGGGGCTACTTCGATTATCTGCCACAACCAGCGGTGTTTTGCTATTGTAACCATACCGTCCAGCGTTTTCGCGACTGGTTGCGGCGGCGCTATGGAACACTTGATGCAGTCAACAAAGCCTGGTACCGCCAATTCTCCAGTTGGGATACCATCCCGGCCCCTAAATTCATTTCGCTGATGACCTACACTGAGTACATCGACTGGATTCATTTCATTCAGGAGAAGCTCGCCGAAGATCTGACCTGGCGTCAGAACTGTATCCATCAAGCGGATCAACATATCACTACCAGCCATTCGGCTGTGCCAATGGTGCTCACGAACCCATTGGATGAGCAAGGCTCGCCGGATGATTGGAAGATGGCTGAAGCAGTTGAAGTCTGGGGTACTTCCCTTTATCCCAAGCACGTGGGCGCCAAAGAGACCAAGAATGCCTTTTTCCGTGCCGCCATGTTGACATCCACCCGTTCGGCATGTGATTCGGTGGGCGCGCCCTACTGGCTGGGCGAGCTGCAGGCCGGACACGGCTACGTGGGCATGTTTGCTTCACATATGACTGCACAAGATGCCTGCCAGTACTTACTTCAGCCTCTGGCGCACGGAGCGAAGGGATTGTGCTTCTATGCCTGGTACCCAATGAGCAGCGGGTATGAATCCGCAGGCTTTGGCATGGCCAACCTGGATGGATCACCGAGCGACCGCGCTCTGGCAGCAGGGGAGCTGGTCCAAAAGATCTCCCCGGATATGCAGCTGTTCTACCGCGCCAAACCGGTCCGGGCCGAGGCGGCGGTCTGCCTGAATAACTATTCGAACATCATGTGGCAGTGTATGCGCCAGCCCTGGCATTACATCCCCAGCCGTTCCTATGTTGGAGCATACAAGGCCATTCATCAAAAATATTTGCCGGCCGATTACATCCACCCGGATGAAATTAGCCAGGGCAAGCTGGAGAAATACAAAGTTTTATACCTGCCATTCTCTTTCATGCTGCCGCGCCAGGCGGCTACCCAAATCGGGAAGTTTGTCGAAGAGGGCGGGATCGTCTTGGCGGAGGCGCGCACCGCCTGGAATGATGAGACCGGCTACTGCGGGGAGGCTGTACCAGGCTTCGGATTGGAAAAGGTGTTCGGTTGCCGGGAGAAAGGCGCGGAAGGGGTAGGAGAAGATACCCACGTTCCGGTGCGCATCGTCCGCACGCACCCAGCGCTACCCATGCTACAAAAAGGTGATGTGTTACAGGGTGCCTTCTTCCGGGAAGCGCTCGAACTACTCTCTCCAGATGCGGAGGTCGTGGGCGTATTCGAGGATGGCTCGCCGGCCATCACGGTGCACCGTTATGGCAAAGGTTGGGCTGTGTTTGCGGGCACCATGCTTAGTCTGGGCTATTACAAGTTCGACGATGCCAACACAGGCAAGTTCTTGCAAGGCTTGCTCGATCTGGGCCAGCTTGAATTACCGGTGCAATTCGGGAACAACACTGAAGGTGTGGAGATTGAACCGCGCCTCTTGGAATTCTCGGATGATCACGGTAAGCCAGGATATCTTTTCTTTGCGTTCAACCATAGCCAGCCGAACGGCTCTCCAGAAAGCTCTCAGTCATTCAGTTTTGGCCTGCGGATCGTTTCTGGCGACTACTTGGTTAGCGATGTAGTAAGTGGGCAAACTGTTCCCGCTACTTGGTCCAACGAACGCTTACAGCTTCAAACCAGCCTCGAACCCGGACAAATATGGCTGGTGAAAATTCTATCCACTTAATCAGATACACTAGGTAATATTCCATTCAAAGGAGAATGATTGATCTATGTCTGCAGAAACGTATTTTGAGAAAGTTGGTGGGCTGCTGGAAAAGATTCGTACGACACAAATCGAAAATATCCAGGCTGCTGCCAGTGCCTTTGCCACCTCTATTTTGGCCGGCCGGGCTGTGCATGTATTTGGATCAGGACACTCGGTACTTCCAGTACAGGATATTTTCCCGCGCTATGGCGCATATGTCGGCTTTCATCCTATTATGGATCCGCGCTTGATGTGGTTCAATGTGGTGGGTCCAGGCGGCGCACGCGAGTTGCTCTGGCTGGAGCGTGAGCCGGGCTATATTAAGAACGTGCTTCTTTCCCATCACCTCGATCCGCGTGATTCTTTGCTGGTATTCTCACATGGAGGCATGAATGCGGCCGGGATCGAAATGGCTTTGGCCGCAAAAGAGGCTGGCCTGACCGTCGTTGGAGTCTCCTCTGCCAATAACCGCGAAATCAACCAGTCCAAGCACCTTAGCGGCAAAGCCTTGCAAGATATCGTGGATATTCTGATCGACAATTGCTCGCCATCCGAGGATGCTCTTGTAGATATAGAAGGACTAAAAGGCCGGGTGGCTGCCAGCTCTACCTTTACCTTTGTTTCGATTGCGATGGCGCTAATTGCCGAAACTGCTGCCGAGATGGCTCGCCGGGGCCAGCCGCCGGAGCGTGTCTTTGTCTCGCCGAACGTCACAGGTGTGTCCAAGACCAATAATGAGCAGGTCTTTCGCGATTATGAAAAGTTCGAGCGCAGTCTTTAGCCAACTCTAGCTGTTCCGTCGGCTCTGTGAATTTTGCAGAAGCATTGCGCGTACCAAGGGTATGATATAAGTTGATCACGAATAAATACTCACCCGTTACCCCTAAGGACCTTTCCTATCTTGTCCAAATTGTCGGCGAGGGAAATCTCAGTAGGCGACAATCAGACTTGGATTTGCATGCGCAAGATCAAAGCGCGCATGCAGCGCACCGTGCAGAAGCGATCCTCTGGGTAGAAAATGTGGAGCAGGTCTCACGTGTGCTGGCATATGCTAATGAACAACGTATCCCCGTCACCGCCTGGGGTGCGGGCAGCTCTCTCGAAGGCAACCCTATCCCTTTATGTGGTGGAATCTTGATTTCGTTTGAGCATATGAACAAAATCGTTGCCATTCATGCAGATGACTTTCAAGTCACCGTGCAACCGGGCTTGGGCTATAAAGATCTCAATACTCAGCTTGCCCGCCATGGATTGTTTTTTGCTCCCGACCCCGGTGCGAATGCCTCAATCGGTGGCATGTTGGCAAATAATGCGGCAGGCATTCGCACGGTCAAATATGGCGCAACCAAAGATAATGTTCTGCGCATGCAGGTTGTGCTGGCGGATGGTCGCGTCATGGAGGCGGGCTCACGCTCGGTCAAGCAATCTTCCGGTTATGATCTAACCCATCTCTTTATTGGTAGCGAAGGGACCCTGGGACTCATCACGGAAGTCACGCTAAAACTTGCGCCAATCCCGGAACATATCAGTGCAGCAGTGGCGTGCTGTGAGAATGTCGGTGATGCCATCCAAGCTGTAGTAGCAATACGCGGGAGCGGCACCGAACCTGCCGCCCTTGAATTTCTGGATGGGTTCACGGTTGGTTCAATCTCCGAAAGCAATGTTTTGGGCATGCTCCCAAAGCCGACTCTTTTCATGGAATTCCATGCAATGCATGTGGGCGCGTTGGAATCTGTTCTTAACAGCGTGCGGGAAATCTGCCTAGAAGCGGGTGGGCTAAACATTAAGACAACCACAAACAATGCTGAACGATTGAAGCTCTGGCATGCGCGGCACCATACTTATGAAACTATTGTCCGGCGTCACGCCGGTCAAAAGGTTTATATTAGCGATGTTGCGGTTCCCATCAGCGCTTATCCTGAGTTGATTGCCTTCATTGAAATCTATCGCCGAGAGCATAACATGACGGCCTATGCGTTCGGTCATGCAGGCGATGGGAATATCCACATTTGCACACCATTTACGGACGACACATATCAAAGTGTTTATGATATGAATACTGAAGTGGTCAAAAAGGCGATTTCATTGAATGGTACAGCCACGGGGGAACATGGCGTTGGAATAGGCAAGGCTCGTTTTATGAAGATGGAACACGGCCTCGCGCTGGATGTGATGCATGAGATAAAACAGACTCTGGATCCCAATAGGATTTTGAATCCGGGAAAGATATTCTCGTGATCGCTTGTTAAAATCCGTGCGATGACGAATTTTGAAAGGAAAAGAGCCTTATGAAATTCCATCTTGCTACCGCCGAAACTTATGTTCCCGATCGTACTCCTGAGGAGCAGGCGCTGAGCCGCACAACACATCTCTGCTTAGCGGCGCACCAAGACGATATCGAAATCATGGCCGCCCATCCGATCCTAGAATGTTTTCAGAGGGATGATCAGTGGTTCACGGGAGTGGTTGTGACGGATGGTCGCGGCTCACCGCGTGACAGTCTCTATAAGAATTACACGGACGAGGAAATGCGTCTTGTGCGTTTTAAGGAACAGCGCAAAGCGGCAGTGGTGGGTGAGTTTGCGGCACAAATCATGCTGGATATCCCCAGCAAGGAGATTAAGGATGCCTCGCAGCGTGGACCCGTAGAGGATATCCTGGAGATTCTGCAGGCCACTAAACCCAAGTTTGTGTACACACATAACCTGGCAGATAAACATGATACACATGTGGCAGTCGCTCTTCGGGTCATCCAAGCATTACGGAGACTGGATTCGGCTGAACGTCCCAAGCGAGTCGTTGGATGTGAAGTCTGGCGTGCGCTGGATTGGATGCTTGATTCTGATAAAGTCACGATGGATCTCTCTGCGCATGAAAATTTGCAGGTTGCTTTATTAGGTGTATTTGATTCGCAGATTGCGGGGGGCAAGCGTTATGACCTGGCTTCGATGGGCCGCCGCCGTGCCAATGCTACGTATTGGGAATCACATGGCGTGGATGAAACCACGGGCCTCAGTTATGGCATGGATATGACCTCCTTGATGAACGATCCAAATCTCGCCCCAGCCGATTTTGCAGGGCAGTTCATTCAACGCTTCTCAGACGATGTTCAAGAGCGAGTGAGGCGGAATAGTTAAGCAGAAGACAAAGTCAATCCGGAAGTTGATGCCCGCCTTACCAGTTGGCCTATTGCATTTTGTTTTTGAATTTGATATAACTGGTACATACCAGTTATATCAGAATCTATGATGAAGCTTAGGCGCGAAGCTCCCACTCCTCTTTACCTTCAGTTAAAGAATGCCTTGGTCGCTGATATAGACGCCGGGCAATATAAGCCGCACGAACGGCTGATGTCGGAACGTGAATTGGGGGAAAAGTTCAAGGTGAGCCGGATGACCGTGCGCCAGGCGCTGACCGAGATGATCCACGAAGGTATTCTCTATACTCAGGTGGGAAAAGGTACCTATGTCAATGACTCCAAGATCAAGCAGGAGTTGCAGACCTTAACTGGTTTCACGCAGGATATGGCAGCGCGCGGCACGGTTGCCTCTGGACAGGTACTGGAAGCGCGCATTATCTCAGCGACATTGGCGCTGGCGGCAATCTTTGCAGTGCCAATGAACACAGAGCTTGTACTGCTGTCGCGCCTGCGCTTATCGGATGGTATTCCTTTGGCAATCGAAGAAGCTTATATTCTGCATCACGTCTGTCCCGGAATCTTAAAGTATGATTTTTCGAAAGAAAGCCTGTATGCCATATTAGATACTCGCTACAATACGATTTTGGTTCGGGCTGAACAAACCATGGAAGCCAGCCTGGCTACATCCAAAGAAGCCGAACTTCTCCAGATCACGGCCCCTTCCCCGGTCCTAAGAATAGAACGTCTCTCTTACAATGAACAAAATATGCTTGTCGAATATGTGAAATCGACATATCGCGGCGATCGCTATAAATTCCATACCACGCTTCAATCATAGGACTGATTATGGTTAAAACCGGGCTCGACGTTCTTGTGCACGAGCAAGCTCACACACTGGCAAATCGGCGGGTAGGCCTCGTTTCGATGCCCGCGGCTGTCCTGCCAGACCTGACCTTGTCGTTGGATGCTCTGCGCAGCGCAGACATCCACGTTACTGCCCTTTTTGGACCTGAACACGGTTTCGGGGGCGCAGCGCTGGACGGCGCGGCTGTGGGCTATGCTACCGATCAGCGCACGGGATTGCCAGTTTACAGTTTGTACGGTGAGATCAATGAGCCTACTGCTGAAATGCTCGCGAATGTCGACGTACTTGTCTTTGATATGCAGGATGTAGGCGTACGTTTTTATACGTACCTCAGCACGCTTTTCCATATTCTGCGTTCTGCGGGCAATGCAGGGAAACCCGTCTTTGTGCTCGATCGGCCAAATCCTATCACCGGGCATCATGTTGAAGGAGGGCTTATCGTGCCGGGGTTCGAATCATTCGTGGGGATAGTCAATGTCCCCATGCGCCACGGCATGACGCTTGGCGAGTTGGCACACTACATGAACAAGGAATATGCGCTCCATGCTGACTTGCATGTGTTCAGGATGCATGGCTGGCAGCGCAAGATGTGGTTCGATGAAACTGCCTTGCCGTGGGTGCCCACTTCCCCGGCGATGCCGCATCTGTCCACTGCCACACTTTACCCGGGTATATGTTTACTCGAAGGTACCAATCTTTCTGTAGGACGTGGGACTGCGCTTCCTTTTGAAGTGTGCGGTGCACCCTGGCTGGATGGCTATGCCCTGGCGGAAGCATTGAACAGCCTCCAATTACCAGGCGTGCGGTTTCGAGCGACTGTCTTTACACCTTGCGCCTCCAACCACGCCGGGAGTGAGTGTCAGGGTGTCCAGGTTCACGTTACTGACAGGGATTCGCTTTGCCCGGTGGAGATGGCACTCCATCTGATTGCTCTGACGCGACGTTTGTCCGGTGACGCCTGGAAGTGGAATGCCCATTTCGAGCGGCTGGCAGGTGACAGCCACGTCCGCCCCGCCTTGGAAGAGGAGACCAGTATGGATAGGATGATTGCAATATGGGAAGAATCGATCTCGGATTTTCTCTCTCAAAGAGAAAAGTACCTGTTGTATTCATGAAGGACTCGCCTTTGGTTACCGCTATCCAAACGATTTATTATCGAATTCTAATACCCGTCTCATGACAACCATCACCACCTCTACAACCTCCCAGCAAACCTTGTCCGATGGTATTCGCAAGCTTACCTCCAGCTATCTGTTGCGGCGATTGGGGAAGGCCCTGTTCAGTATTTGGCTGGTCACCACCATTACCTTTTTTATGATCCGGGCAATGCCTGGCAGTGCAATAGATGTTTTGATGGAGGAGCTAACCGCGCAAGGTGTCTCGCCTGATGACGCCCGGGACCAGGCAGCGGCATTGATGGGTATTGATCTTAATCAGCCACTTTCTGGGCAATATTTGGATTATCTGAATAATGTGATACACGGCGACTTTGGACACTCCTACAGGTCTGCCGGTCTGCTGGTAACAAAAATGATTACTAGTGTATTACCGTGGACCTTGTTCAGTGTCGGTCTGGCGCTGCTGATCTCCTTTATGTTAGGGATCGCACTAGGTACCATCATGGCTTACATGCGCGATACCTGGATTGACCACCTGCTGAGCAATTTGGCAGCCATGCTCGATGCCATTTCGCCGTACATCATTGGGTTGCTTGCCATTCTCTTTTTCGGCATCATCTGGAAACTGGTGCCGATCATGGAGATGCGCGGAGCAATGTCGTCTGGTATGAAGCCCGGATTCACCATATCATTTCTCGCAGATATCTTCAAACACGTGCGTGTGCTTCTCCTCGTATACGTTCTGTCATCAATTGGTTCATGGATGTTGCAAATGAAGAGCAATACCGTGGCGACCCTGGGCGAGGATTATGTCACGGTAGCGCGGGCGCGGGGGCTTACAGATGGCCGTATTCTCACAGCTTATGTAGGCCGCAACGCTACCTTACCATTGTTTACCAGATTGGCCATTTCAGTTGGCTTTATCGTAGGTGGTTCAGTTCTGTTGGAAACGTTATTTACCTATCAAGGCATTGGCTATCTACTGGCGAAATCGATATCTCAGCGGGATTACCCGGTAATGCAAGGCGTGTTTCTCGTTATTACGATTTCTGTAGTATTTGCAAACCTGCTGGCAGATTACGTCTATGGTTGGCTTGATCCGCGCGTTCGCATCGTGGGGGAAGACAACTGACATGCACACCTCTTACGAGTTTCTATCTGGCGTCTGGCAGGAGAGCATTAAAACGTTCAAGATTTTGAGCCGCAATAAGATGGGTCTCTTTGGTTTCATCATGACCATCCTGATTATCCTGATATCATTTGTTGGTCCACTTATCTGGCCACCTGAGACCTCCGCCAACGTCGCTGAAATTAACAAAGGCAGTTCAGCCCAACACTGGTTAGGGACCGATTTTCAGGGACAAGACAACCTGCGCAAGATCATTAACGGTGGTAAGGATATCGTGATCATCGCGGTGGTCACTGGCGTGTTGTCGATGCTGATTGCAGTCGTGGTTGGCTCGTTCAGTGCGTTCATTGGTGGCCGGCTGGACAGTTTATTGATGGATATTGTCAACATCTGGCTGACAATTCCGAAATTCCCGTTGTTAGCGGTATTGGCGACTGTCCTGGAGTTGAAAGATGTCATCACGCTGTCGGTGTTGATGGACATTCTAGATTGGC
>DATHUN010000115.1:0-3899 GCA_035462205.1 Anaerolineales bacterium | reverse complement strand
CCCATTAATACTTTCCAGCTCATAATCAAAATATTCCTGAGCGGGTCTGGTAAATAAACCTTCTTTCATAACCTTGATTCCTTTCCATTTCGTGAATTGTTCCCGCCTTTGGACCAATTCACGGTCACTTGATGATTACCAAATACTTCATATTCGATATGACCTTCTTCTGTCTCGCGGCCCTTTAGCTTTTCTGCATGTCCATCGAGTTGAGCCTGTACCTCAAACTCAGGCAGGGATTTTCTGCCCGTTGGCATCAGACGTAATCGACAGGATAATCTTGGATCTCCCTGGACAAAGAAGGTTGCTTTTCCCTGTTCATCTGTTGAAAAATCCTTGATCGGATATTCAATGTAGATCATGAAACCCTCACCCGGAACACGCCAGTAATTGCGTGGAATGACACCAAACGGCATTCCCGCCCCATAGACTTCCTGTCCCACCTGCCCGGCTTTTTCCCAACCATCATAGATATCTTCGAGGGGAATCCAGAGCTTCGCATCCAATTCGCCTGTCTTGGGTTCCTGTGTCATTGCTTCCTCGGGAAGATTGGGAGGAAAATAGAAGCTGCCTTTGAAGAGCATGTTCCGAATAAATTCCGGGACGAGAATATTAAGCCATTCGGGAGCCTTTCCCTCATAATGACCCAGATAGTCATGAAGTGCAGCAAATCCTTCCAGCTCTTCATAGACTGCCGTGTATGGTGCATCTTTGAGTGGAAAAAGCGCAAAAAACGTCTTGTAGTCTTTTGCATATCCGTAGTTGCACTCCCATAACCACATATTATTGAAGATATTTGCCAGGCTGAGGTAGCTCAAGTTCAAGAACAACTCGTCGCCCGTTTCCTTCCAGAGGCGGAGCAAGGCTCCCGCGCCGAATAACGTTTCATTCGCCTGATAGAACATGTTGAATCCCAGGCCCTGGAGGGTACGCGCAGACTTTTTAGCTTCTTCGAGATAACGATCCTCTTTTGTCAGCTCCCAGGCTTGCAGCATGACGTGCGCATACAACCCGGGGACGTCTGCTTCGCCGCCCTCTCCCTCTTTCGTCTCAGCTTTGATCACTTCCAAAGAATAGAGGTTATAAAAAACCGGCCAACGATAATTGAACGTGTGCGCAACTTTGATTGCATACTCTATAGAGTCTAAGAACAGCTTATGAGCCGTTTTGTCTCCACGGATTGCAAGCCGGGAAAGATTGAGTAGGGAATGGTAGAGATACCAAGAGTCCATCACTTCCGGTTTTTTGTGATCTTCTGAACCATCCAACTTACCTGCCTCAGCAACCAGCCAGCGTGCCAATACCTTGGCATCTTCATCAAAGAAGCGCGGCAACCCTGCCAGTATTTCCTCCGTCACTGGGATTGCCTGTTCGCTCCAATCCGAGTATTCCAGCAACGGCAGGAGTACGGTCAACTGCACCATGCTTTCTGGCGGGGTCTCATAATCCGAAACATAAGCATTCAAATAACGACGGCCTCTGACCTGTGACCAGCATTTTTCTGAGTCGATGAGATCACGCAGAGCTTTCTTGGCAATCTCGGGCCAATGAATGTATTTGGTCTCCGGGCGCGGTAAGACGAGATAAATCTGCGCCAGCGAATCCAGGAACTGCTTAGCCATTTCCAAATCGTCTCGGGGTTCAGAAGCATTGAACAGAATGAAGGCATCCGAAATAACGACTTCTTTTCCAGCCTCGAGCGGTTCTTCCAACGCGGCGGGTAGTGCCAGACCCAGTTCGGGCCAGTTGCCGCCCACCACTTCTGCAAGAGACGTTTTGGTCTTTTCTGCATACTCGTTCAGAGCCGTCAGATTTTGAAAATACACCACAGAACCTGTCTGTGGCTTTGACAGGCTGAAATAGACCATGCCGGAACGAGCTTTTACCTTCTTGTTGTAGATCACGCCTTCGGGGTGAAGCAAATCGTCCGCCGGCCCGAGCGGGATCACATCCCGGGGGAAGAACGGGACAAATAAAGGCGCGGCTGGCGTGAGCGTGGTGGTGCAGCGCAACAGGGTCTGGTCCGGCTGCGGAAATTCCAGGCGAACACGGTAATCCCCGGTGACTGAGCTGAGTTGGATGTCTAAACCATTTTCCAAGCCATTTTCCACACCATCGTCCAGGCTGCGCATCTCGTTGATCGTAATGTTGTTATACGGACAGTAGGCGGCGCGCAAAGCGACCTCGCCCCCATTCGGGAAACGGGCAATGATCCAGAGCGATTGGTCGCCTTCCACCACTTCAAACAAAAAGCCGCCAAGCGTATAGCTCCAGCGTGCCGCCTGGCGCTCTTCCCCTAATTCCTGCTCGAGAGAGAGCATCCAGGGCGAAACGCCCTGTGTGTTTTGCTCTTCGAATCCTTTAATTGCTTCCATTTTTGCAGTCTGTACCATAGTAATTGATCCTAAAGATGAATTCTGAGGGTAATAACGAACTTCCCATTCGAGATGAGACGGAAGTTTGATGCTTTTTCCCGCTGCAATGCGTGTTTCCGCTAGCAAAAAGTATAGCCCCCCAAGTTGGACTGCCACAATCAGGATTTACCCCTAGAAATCAATCAATATTTTTGACGAATCACCAGCATTATTAATCGATTATTAATCTAATACTACCATTCACAGCTTGGGGCAGTATTAATATTTGCTGATATTCCTATCCGTTTATACATGGTTACATTGGTGAACGGTTCGCCTAAAATTCCGTCGTGGATCGCCCAGGAACGCAGGCGGATGCTGTCTGCAGCCGCCGCGGACCGGAAGAGGTTGGAACCGTCCAGCCGTTGACGCAATTCGCCTCCCGGCTGGAACCCCGCATGGATGCCCTCCATCTGCCGTTTGCCCATCTGGTAGGCAAATCCGTATCGCTCGAAGACCACCGCGTTGTGGTAGTAGAGTGGCTCGATGAAGTAAAGCTCGTGACCCAGACTGGTAATGAAATTCTCAAAGGCAGTCAAGGCGTGCCGCAAAAATCGCAGTCCTTTGCGTACCTGCCCAGGGGATAACCCTGCTTGTAGATCGGAGTGCTCCGCTTGGAGGTTGCGCCGGAGCGTACCGAATTTTGTGGGCGAGCCGTCGGGCATCTTATCGACATCGAAGCGAGGCGAGGCAGGGTCATTCAGAATATACAACAATACATGGATCTGCCCATTCATTGTATCGGTGAGATGCGCGTAGAGAATTGGGTCGGGAAATCCGGGTTGGTGATAGAGCATCATTTCCACGTCGCTGGCACCTTCGGCGAAGCGGAATTTCAGCAAGTCTTTATTTTGTACGGGATCCTGGAGATTAAACTTAGTGATGAGTTCCCTGGGAATATAGCGCCCGTAGATGGCGCGCTTTTCACGTTCAGGAAGCTTGTTAATTCCGCCGATGGTTGATGGGTTCATAGGGTTTGTTTTGTAACTGTATCGTTGAAGACCATGCCCCTAAGGAAGCATGAAGCTATCTCACTCTTGTTTCGCGCTCGGCACTGCGAGCCTCGTCACGTTTGGCAATTGTTGCGCGCTTGTCGTATGCTTTCTTGCCTTTTGCCAACGCGATCTCGATCTTGGCACGCCCGTCCTTGAGGTAGACGCGCGTGGGCACGATGGTCATGCCTTTGATACGGACATTGTTCCATAGCTCGCGGATCTGCTTTTTGTGCAACAGCAATCGTCGCTTGCGGCGCGGGTCATGATTAAAGCGGTTGGCTTGCTCATACGGAGCGATGTGCGCCTCCACCAGCCAGGCTTGTTCCCCGTTCTCGATATCCACATACGATTCTTGAATACTGACCGGCCCGGCGCGAATCGATTTGATCTCACGTCCCTGCAGCGCCAAGCCGGCCTCAAACTTTTCCAGCAGGAAATATTCAAACCCCGCCTTGCGGTTGGTCGCAACCACCTTGACGTTTTCAGCCAT
>DATHUN010000114.1:0-5414 GCA_035462205.1 Anaerolineales bacterium | reverse complement strand
GCGCTGCTTTTCATATTTACTTTTCAGGGGCGCCAGCGTCAATCCACTCAATCAATGTTGCGATCTCATCGGGAGTAAGCTGACCGGGATGACCACCCGCCTGTTGCTTTTGGACAAGGAGACTGTTTGTTGCATCGCCGGGGACAATCACAGGACCGGAGTTACTCCCCTTCATGGCATCGGCATAGGAACTGAGATTCAAACCCGCCATAGCTGCCGCACCGTGACAGGTTGTACATTTTGCTTGCAGCATCGCACCAATCGAGTTATCCCACGTGAGTGGCGCGGAAGGTGTTGTTTTGCTTGGCAACGATGTGGCGGTTTGCGTTGGTGCGGGCGTGGATGTTTGAGGTACATAGACCTCGATTGTTGGCACCTGTCTTTGAACAGTTGTTAAGGCAGTCGTCTCTGCATGGACAAACCCATAAATACCGCCAAGCATTAGAATCGCCAGAACTGTGGCAACCGGGAAGTAAGCTCTTTGTCGCTGGCGAAGTACCACCGGATCCACAGGCCGGTCTGCCAGACCCGCTTTGATATCCGCCAGTTCGAGCGGATGCTCATGGAGCATATCCTCTTCGCTCATTTTTCCTGTAAACATGGATTTGTTCAGGCGCTTGATATGCACGCCATACATGTGCCAGATGATGATGGCAAGAACTGCCAGCAGGGCTTCCCCACCGTGTGCGGCTTTGGCGGCAGGAATTGTTTCGCCCGGCAGGAATTTCACTGTGGAGATAGGGTTCCACATCATGAAGCCGGTTGCACTCATCACAATCGCGCCCCAAACGAATGCCCAATACTCCATCTTTTCTTCAAAGGTATAGCGTCCCATTTGCGGGAAGGTTTTGGCAAATCCCAAGTTATACATGAGCGCCTGCCAGCCATCCTTGACGTCCTGGATGGTCGGCAGCATGCTAAAGCGTGTCCGGCGCACATATGCCAAGTATCCGAAAACAAGGATATGCCAGGCAGTCCCCAGCATCATCACGATTGCGGCAATATGATGGATCGCTCGCAGGTTTTCAATCCCTCCAAGCAAACCCACAAAGGCGATCGAAAGCGGTGCGCTTGAAAATTTTTGCGGAAGCCCCGTGAGAGCAAGCGTCGTGAAGGATAGCAACATGACCAGATGCTCGATACGACGGGCGAGCGGGAAACGCTCATAATTGCGGGAAGTATGCTTGCTCATCATTCCTTCTCTCCTTGCATCTGGGGGGTACGGGCAATAAATCTTCGATAAACATCTGTGAGGACATAGAAGAGCATGCCCCCGAGGACCGCAGGAATGAAGAATTTATAAAAAAGGTTGACGAAATACACCGCCGGAAACACCTTGGGGCTGGGCTCATAGTGACTGAGCCAGGCATCTGTAAATGTATTCGTGGTTGCATTCGGATGGCACTGCTGGCATTTCGTGAGCAGGTTTTTCTTGAAGGCAATCCCCGCTTCAGGGTTGTCGGGCCGCAGGATATCGTGCACACCATGACAATCGGTACAAACAGGTTTGTTCGTCGGCTGATCGGGATAGCTCTTCTCAAACATCTGCACAGTTGTGCCATGGAAGTCAGCTACATAGGTGTTCAACACATTCGTGGATATGCCATATTGCTTCATCATCGTTTCATTGGTATGGCACTTCGCACATAGAAACGGCGTGCTGTTGCGGAATGTGGCAGTGGTGGGACTCTGAATATTGTGCACACCGTGACAATCGATACAAGTGGGAACATATTGATTGCCTTGCTCGGTGAGCGCTGCGCCGTGGACACTTTTCTTGTACGTTTCATAAATTGCGTTATGGCATTTGGCACAGGTCTGAGGAATGGCAAGCCGTGCTCCTAAGAGCAGTTCACCGGTCTTATTATCCGTTAATCGTGTCTGTGTATGAGGATTATGGCAGTCTGTGCAGACCGCTGCATTTTGATTCCCGCCTGCCAGTGCCTTTTGGTGCACACTATCCAGCACCTTCTGATATTGCTCGGTGTGACATTGCTGGCAGGTCGGGTACATCTCCAGAGAGAAATCACGGGTGCTGCTGGCGGTCACTTCCGGATGCGGGAAGCCGGTAATATTGGTATGACAATCTACACAGGCAATGTTTTCTGTCCCGTGCACGGATTGTACGAACTTTGCGCTATCGATTGTCAAAGGAAGTGGCTGCTCACCGATCTGGGTTGTCATTCCTTCTTGCTGGTGACAGGCTAAACAAGTTTCGTCGGATGGTTTTTCGCCTTGTGGCTGAGGCGCCGCTACAACCGGCGTTGTCACCGAAAGTGTCCCTACGATAACCAGAAACAACACTCCCAGTACAAGACTCAACAATCCAAGTCGTATGGTGTGAGTCTTAGACCATTTACTCATTGCAAACTCCTCATTAATGTAAGCTCAGTGACTCGCAAATCACGTAATCAGATGACCCATAATTCTTATAGGGTATTCTGCCCAATTTTACGTGGGCTCATCACCATATGATAGTGAAGAATATCACCGAAAATGCATGATTCCAGGGAGAAATTATCCAATACGAAACAGAAAAGTATAAGCCCCTGTCTTGCGAGGTATCAAATCTGGCGTGCTTTCATAAAAGAAACTAGCTATCTCTTACTACTTTATGCTGGTCTCGGAGAGGTTTTCTAACTACGCACGAAGAAGTACTTAACTTCTCTCATCACCGGAAATAATGGCAACAGGTCAATTCGGTATCCTTTGCCGGCATAAGCCTGCATCAGTGAGGCTGCTTTTTTGAGTACGACACGGTCGTGCTCAAGCGGCAAGGCCATGAGTTCCGCGATGGCTGGGTGTGGATACACTCCTTTGATCCGGTGGTAAATGCCAAATTCCAATTGCCAGGCATCCAATTCTCCGTAAACAGATAGCGCTGTAGGAATTCCCTGTTGCAGGTGGCGAACCTCATGAATGATCAATGTCTTCAGACGCAGATTATCCATTGGTGTATCGTACGTGTAATAGATGGAATTCAAGCGAATATTCCCAAACACAGTCCAAATTGCGCCTACGCTGGGGCGTATCCTTTTGAACCCGATTTCCGTCTTGTGAGTGCGAATATATTGCAACGCGACCTCTCCTTCCTCCCCTATTTCGCGCACTCGCTGCAACAACTGATCAACCCAAACGGAATGCTCCATGATGCTCTCCTTGCGGTCACTTCTAACAAAACTCATATTATATCGGGTGCATGTTCCTTCTCCTTATTTTCATGATTTTGAATAAATTTGCTTGTGAATCGACGCGTTTCTGCAAAAAGCGCGTTAGTAAAAAGGTCACGTTTTCATTCATGTAAGTAAAATCCATGTTTTTTCTGGTTAGAATGATTTCAAAGAAAGAAAGGAGAAACCCATGTTCAAAGCAAAATTGTTAGCAGGTATCGTACTGATTGCGGTTCTCTTTGCCCAGGTCGGGATTGTGCTTGCTGCTCCGGTGGCGCAGGAGACGACTCCGATTAGCGGCACCGTTGTGGGTCTTGCCAAGGAAACCGATTCGAATGGTGTCACAACCATCCTGGTGACTGTGCAGGATGAAATGGGTGCGACCCAGACCTATCGGATCAGCGTGGAGACCGCAGTGTCGCTCGGACTTGCCACTGTAGATGCAACCACCAATGAAGTCACGTTAAAAGACTTAGCGCTTGAGACGCAACCGGTGACAGTGACAATTGACCCGGCTACAGTAATTGTGGATGAAGAACCGGCCGAGGAAGCAGTCAATCCAGTCGCTGCCATCCTGGCTTCCTTCTTCGGTGTGGATGCCAGCGTCGTGAACCAATACCATGAAGATGGCAATGGCTTCGGAGTCATCGCGCAGGCGTTATGGATCGCCCAAGGTCTCAATGCGGACGTATCGACCGCTGGCTTGATCTTGGAAGCAAAAAAGACCGGCGATTACAGCGCTTTTACCCTGCCGGATGGTTCTACTCCCACGAATTGGGGTCAGTTCAAAAAGGCTGCCCTTGGTAAAGACAAGAAAAATCTCGGCATCATTGTTTCGGGACATGCCGAACCTGGCGACGACAGCACGGGTCTCAACGCAGAACAGCAACATGGAAATGGTAAGAACAAGAACAAAGGTCATGGCCATGGGAATGGCAATGGTCATCAGCCATAAGTGATCAGCAAACTTAAAAAGGAGCGGCGAGAGTCGCTCCTTTTTATTTGATAGAACCTGAGAGTCGAATCGGTTAAAATACCTTTGAGGTTAAGAAATGCGACAAGTTGCTATTCTTGGAATCGGACAAATAAAAGTGGATGAGCACTGGGATCTGTCCCTGCGGGAGTTGGGCGGGAACGCCGCTTTCGCGGCGATGCAGGATGCCGGCCTGGATGAGGTCGATGCGTTATTTGTGGGGAATATGCTCTCCCCGATCGTCAGCGGGCAAAACCAATTGGGAACATTCTTTTCAGACTGGATCGGACTCTGGGAGCAGGAATCGGTCAAGATCGAAGCCGCCTGCGCCTCGGGAGCCGCAGCGCTCCGGGCGGGACTAATGGCCGTTTCGGCCGGAGACATCGATTCGGCCCTGATCGTTGGCGTCGAAAAGATGACCGACAAGGCCGGTCACGATGTGACGGCGGCATTGGCAACAGCTGCCGATGCGGATTACGAAGTGGAACAGGGCATCTCGTTCGTCGGGATCAATGCCCTGATGATGCGCCGCTACATGCATGAGTTTGGTTGGAAGCATGAAGACTTTGCATCCTTTTCGATCAACGCCCATGCGAACGCAATCCATAATCCATTCGCACGGTTGCGTGAAAAAATCAGCGCGGAAAAATTTGAAAAATCTTCCATGGTCGCGACACCGATCAATTTATTAGATGCCTCTCCCATTGGAGACGGCGCGGCAGCCGTGATCATTGTCCCTGCCGAGAAGGTCGCCTCCCTGAAGGGCAAGCCGAAGATAACGGTAACCGCCTCGGCATCCGCAACGGATTCGATCGCCGTCCACTCGAGGAAGGATCCGCTGTTCTTATCGGCTGCCTATCTATCCTCCAAAAAAGCGTATGAGATGGCGAAGGTCGAACCAAAGGATATTGACGTATTCGAGCTACACGACGCGTTTTCGATCATGTCCGCCCTCTCCCTGGAGGCATGTGGCTTCGCGGAACGCGGTCAGGGTGTAAGACTTGCCATTGATAACGAGATCAGCCCCACCGGACGAGTTCCCATCTGCACGCGCGGCGGGTTGAAAGCTCGCGGCCATCCCGTCGGCGCAACCGGAATGTATCAAATCGTCGAAGTGGTCCAGCAGCTACGCGGGGAATGTGGTCCAACACAAGTGGACGGGACACGGATCGGTATGGCACAGAACATCGGCGGTTCGGGTGCAACCATCCTGACACATATCTTGCAGGCAGAATAAAAACTTGCCAAGGCGATCGCCTTGGCAAGTTTTT
>DATHUN010000113.1:0-2171 GCA_035462205.1 Anaerolineales bacterium | reverse complement strand
CAAATGAAAAAGCACA
The DNA here is from genome assembly GCA_035462205.1 of Anaerolineales bacterium. Taxonomy (GTDB): domain Bacteria; phylum Chloroflexota; class Anaerolineae; order Anaerolineales; family Villigracilaceae; genus Defluviilinea. The sequence continues at coordinate 2,155 of DATHUN010000113.1, read as the reverse complement.
GGACAAAAGTCTTGTGCTTTTGTTTACTCAAATATGTCTTCGTGTATTAAAACTACTGAGCTTTTATCATCTGCTTGGCAACTTGCATTAGCTCATGTGCGGAGCGCAGTGTTCCCTCGCCCACTTCGCCGAGCATTTGAGAGAGCTCGAGCAGACGCGGTTCTCCGTCGAGGCGCTCGACGCGGGTCAACGTGCGGTTGCCTTGAACCAATTTTTGCACTTGATAATGTTCGTCACCAAACGCGGCGAGCTGCGGTAGATGGGTCACGCAAAATACCTGGTGACTGCGCGACAAATTCCACAGTTTCTGCCCGACGACCATACCTACGCGACCGCCGATACCCTGGTCAATTTCGTCAAAGATCAGCGAGGGAACTTCATCCGCTTGGGCGAGCACGTTTTTCAAGCCAAGCATCAATCGGGAGGTCTCACCGCCTGACGCGATCTTTGCCAGCGGCTTAAGTCCCTCACCGGGATTGGGGGCGATCAGGAATTCGACTTTATCAAATCCATTTTGGTCAAAGGCAATGCGTGTGCCGTTTTCCACCGGGGCACCGTTCGCATCGGGCTTGCGCTGGAAGTCGACGTTAAATTTGGCTTCCGCCATGCGCAAGTCGTCCAATTCCTCTTCAATACCTTGCCCCATCTCTACGGCAGCAGTCTTGCGTTTATCACTTAGGACACTGCCTTGCTTGGCAAGTTTTTCCAGCAGCTTGGCTTCCTGCATCTCCAGTTCTTGAATGCGGTCCGAGGCGGTGGTGATCATCTCCAATTGTTTGCGCGCTTCTGCGCCGTAGGCAAGAACTGCGGGAATACTCCCGCCATATTTGCGTACCAGGGAATGAATGAGGTCAAGCCGCTCCTCGACCTCATCGAGTTTCTTCGGGTTGAATTCAATCTCTTCCAGATAATCACGCAAGCTGTGAATCAGGTCCGACATGCTATCAAGCAAAATTTCTGCCTGATTTGCCATCTCGTTTTGCGCCGAATCAATTTTCGCCAAAGCGCCCAACGCCTGCACTGCCTGGCCCACCAGATCTGTGGCGGCGGGTGTTTCGGGCGATCCTTCATCGAGCACAGCCAATGCCTCCTGGGCATTTTGAGCCAGCGACTCGGCATTTGCCAACCGGTCACGTTCCTTGCGCAGCTCTTCATCTTCGCCAGGCTTTAAGCGGGCAGCTTCGATCTCTTCGGCCTGATAGGTCAACATCTCAACGCGACGCTCCGAATCGGATTGCGCTTTCCGCAGTTCTGTGAGCTCACGTCGTAGGTTCAACAGGGCGTGATACGTTTGGCGGTAGTCGCTGAGGGGCCGCGCGACATCGGCGTAACGGTCGAGCAAGCCCAAATGGGCGCGCGGATCGAGCAAAGACAAGTGCTCTGCCTGCCCGTGGATATCCACAAGGATCGCGCCAAGCTCTTTGAGTAGCGAGACGCTGACGGTCCGGCCGTTGATGCGGGCAACGCTGCGTCCCTCTTTGCGGACCTCGCGCGTCAGCACCACGTAATCCGGATCATCCATCAGTTCCTCGCGCTGCAGGATGAAGTGGACCGCTTCCTTTTCAGGACCTTTGAGGTGGAAAACACCCTCGACGAACGCCGCGTCTGCATCCGTGCGGACGTAGGTTGTATCCGCCTTGCCGCCGATGAGCATGACCACAGCATCGAGAATAATAGACTTACCTGCGCCTGTCTCACCGGTAAGGATGATCAAGCCTGGACCGAAGCGAAGATCGAGCTGATCGATGATCGCAAAATTATGGATACGAAGTTCTGTTAACATAGGTTATAGGTTATCTGAACAATTGAATTCCAGAAAGTCGGGAATAAACAACAGGAACTGCAATTACAAGGTAGATGATTTGAAACAAAATACCAAACATATCGAAGCGAAATACTTGCACCAAAATCACCGGCAATGCGCCCAGCACAACACCTGCAACGACCGTCATGAACAACGGACGTGAACGTCGTTTGCGTGTGACCATGCGCACGCCCTCCGCAATGAACACACCCGCGGTCGGCGCGCCGGCGGCAATCAGGAACCAGCCAAAGAAACCGATCCCGCCGATCAATGTGACCAGAAACGCCGCCACCGCCGATAATAATACTGCCACAGCGAAACCAAAAACATAGTCGTACCACTCCGAGGTAT
>DATHUN010000112.1:0-5280 GCA_035462205.1 Anaerolineales bacterium | reverse complement strand
GGGATATCCATCAATGCGCGTTGGGCAAGGTGTACGGAGTTGGTGGGGGGTAAGACAAGCGTGGCGCGATCCTGTTGGAACACGATCAATCCAACACGGTCACGGCGCTGGTAGGCATCGGTGAGCAGCGACAAAATCGCTCCCTTTGTCGCGTTCATACGTTCCGCCACTGCCATCGACCAGGATGCATCTACCAGGAAAAGAACCAGATTGGCAACACGCTTGACGCGAATCTTGCGCTGCAGATCCGAGGATTCAATCGCAAATGCCAGTTTCTTTCTCTTGTCCGTACGCTTCGTTTGGTAAGGCGCAGCAGCCCGGAAGGTTGCATCGAAGGCGATGTCATCCTTCTTTTCGCCCGCGGGACGTGACTTTATATAGCGTCCATGTTTGCGCTCGGTATGGGTCAGCGAGCGCCTGCCTGCGTGTTTACGCGCCAGTTTGTCGAGCGGCGTGTTCAATTTGCGCGGCTGGAACTTCTCGCCGGGCTTGACCTTTTGCCCGCCTTCCCACCAGTTGGCGCTGGTGTTGGCGAACACGTCCTGTGGCATCTGTTCCGGCTTGCCCTCCTGCGGACCTTCCTCGCGCTCATCTTCGAGTTTTAAGTTTTTTTTTCCTCGGGTTTGCCTTGCTGGGTCTCGGACTCTTCCTCAGCATCACTCGGCATGGATTGGCCTGCCAGTTGCTCGATGCGTTCCTGGAGCTGCTCGGTCGTCATTTCTGCCTGTTGGAAGGGAGTCCGCTTGATGCGGTGGGGGAGAGCCAGTTCGGCGGCGAGAGCAATATCATGATCATTAATCTTGGTCCGCCCTTCGAACGCGGCCTGCGCGCGTGCCGCTTTGAGAATGACCAGGTCGGCGCGGTGACCGTCCACGTTGAGGGAAGCGGTCAACGCGGCGATGGACAGCAGGTCCCGGCTGGTATGAGTCACCTGCCCGACGAGTTCGCGAGCGCGCTCAATTTGATGCGAGATTTCTTCTTCTTTTTGCATCCACTTCTGACGGAATAGCTCGGCATCCTGCTCAAAGGCAAGATTGCGCTCCATGATCATCACCCGTTCACGTGCATCACGAATACCGACGATATCCACCGACAGGGCGAAGCGATCCAGCAGCTGGGGACGGAGTTCCCCTTCTTCTGGATTCATCGTCCCGACAAGAATGAAGCGGGCGGGATGCGTAAAAGAAATGCCTTCGCGCTCGACCATATTTACGCCCATGGCGGCTGAGTCGAGCAGTACATCCACAACATGGTCGTCAAGCAGGTTTACCTCGTCGATGTAGAGCAGACCGCGGTTCGCCCCGGCCAGAATACCTGGCTCGAAATGCCGCTCGCCCTTTTGGATCGCCTGTTCAATATCCAACGTTCCTACCACACGATCTTCGGTGGCGGAAACGGGCAGATTCACGAATGAAGTCGTCCGGACATGATAGGGAACATGAGTTGCTCCGCTGAAGCGCTCCTTGCACTCTGTGCACCACGTGGACGGTTTATCGGGGTCGCAGCCAAAGCGGCAGTCATTAACAACTTTCACACTGGGAAGCAATGCGGCTAGGGCACGCGAGGCGGTCGACTTGGCGGTACCGCGTTCGCCGCGGATGAGCACGCCACCAATGCGGGTGTCGACGGCGTTCAAAATCAGGGCGCGGCGCATGCGCTCCTGGCCAACGATTGCAGTAAACGGAAAAATAGGGGGCATTTATCATTCTCTCCGACTGATGATTATAACGCGTGAATCAGGATTGAGAAGATAAATTATTGGTTCCTTTCCTTTAATTTATTTATTAATAAGGTAGTTGCGCCGCAGGGTTGCAAACTTCTACAATCAATCGTATAATCCCATCTACATTTTTGTTAATCGGAGCCTCAAGTGACAGATCAGAATCAAGCCGTTCCTGCCCAAGGGAGTGATGATAACTCGCAGGAAGAACAACATAATAATAACAATAACAATCAAACGATGGAGTCTTTGCTCAACGAACAGGAAATGAACGTTGATTTGCCTCAGCCCGGCGAGATTCGTACCGGAATGATCGCAAGTATCAGCCCTAGCCAGATCCTCGTCAGCATCGGCGCCAAGTCAGAAGGCGTTGTTTCTGGTCGTGAATTGGACCAATTAACCCCGGAAGAGCGGGAAGCGCTCAAAGTCGGGCAGGAAGTTCACGTCTACGTGATCAACCCTGAAGATGAGAACGGCAATGTCGTCCTCTCACTCAAGCGAGCCCAGGAGCAGATCTCCTGGGAAAACGTCGAAAAGCTGGTCACGAGTGATACTGTAATCGATAGCAAAGTGATCGGTTTCAACAAGGGTGGCTTGATCGTCGGCGTGGAGGGGTTACGCTGTTTCGTGCCCTCTTCGCAGATCAGTGCCTTGCGCCGCAGCCAATCGACAGGAGAAACGCCTGAGCAGCGCTGGCAAAAGATGATCGGGCAGCCCATTTCAGTGCGCGTGATCGAAGTGGATCGCGAGCGCCGTCGTCTCATTCTTTCAGAACGCGCCGCCAGCACCGAATCCCGCCAGTCTATCAAGGAACGCGTGATCGACGAATTGGAAGAAGGTAAGGTGTATACGGGACGTGTCACCAGCCTCGCCAATTTTGGTGCATTCATCAACATCAATGGCGCCGATGGACTCGTCCATCTCTCCGAGCTTTCCTGGGATCACATTGACCACCCGCGCGAAGTCCTGGAAGTCGGGCAGGAAGTCAAGGTCAAGGTCATCAACGTCGACAAGGAAAAGAAGCGCATCGGTCTTTCGGTTCGCGCTCTGCAGAGTGACCCCTGGCGCTCACGTGTGGAAAAATACAGCGTCGGTCAGTTAGTCGAAGGCGTCATCACCCGCCTGACCAAGTTCGGCGCTTTTGCCCGTCTCGAAGGTGATATCGAAGGATTGATTCACATCTCCGAAATTGCCGAGCACCGCATCGAGCACCCCAAGGAAGTCCTGAAGGAAGGTGAAGTCAAGAGCCTGCGGGTGATTCGCATCGATCCGGACCAGCACCGCATTGGTCTGAGTCTGCGCAAAGTGGATTCCGCTGCATTTGCCGATAAGGATTTCAAAATGCTCACGGCGCAGTTCAACAACGAAGAGGAACCAGAATCCTCCGATGCTTCTGACGATGCTTCCGAAGAGAACCTAGGCACTCCGCCTGAGGAAAATAAGGAAGCGTAGCTCGAATCCAAGAGCGTCTCGCACAGGCGGGACGCTCTTTCACGATTATGCCCCTGGTTATTGATGGACATCAAGACTTAGCCTATAACATGCTCACATTCGGGCGCGATTACACGCGCTCTGTGCAGGAAACACGCCGTCTTGAGGCAGGGACAAATATTCCCGCTCTCAATGGCGATTGCACCGTGGGCTGGCCCGAATATCAGCGCGGACAAGTCGCTGCGGTCTTTGCGACGTTGTTTGCAGCGCCGGCGAAAAGGCAGGAAGCCTACGACAAGATTGCATATGCAGATGCGGAAACCGCGCATCGCCTCTACCGCGACCAGATCATGGTCTACCGCAGATTAGCCGATTCGAATCCTGACAAATTTCGCCTCGTTTCTTCGATAAAAGAATTGGATACCGTGATCGAGCATTGGTCTCAGCCTGTGCCAAATGGCGAAGGTCATCCGGTTGGCTTAATCTACCTCATGGAAGGCGCAGATGGCATCCGCTCCCCGCACGAGTTAAGTGAATGGTATGACATGGGCTTACGCCTGATTGGTCTCGCCTGGGCTGGGACGCGTTATTGCGGTGGGACGGGCGAGCCGGGACCGCTCACTCCCGAAGGACGGGAGTTGATCGCGGCCATGGCAGACTTTAACTTTGTCCTCGATCTAAGCCATATGGACGAAGCCGCCGCGCTTGAATCGCTTGATCGTTACGAAGGACCTGTGATGGCAACGCACTCTAATTGTGCAGTACTCATGAAGGGTGCCGAGACCAATCGTCACCTGCCTGATTCCGTGATAGAAGGCTTGATCGAACGCGATGGCGTGATTGGTCTGCTTCCTCTCAATTCGTTTTTGAAAGTTGGTTGGAATCGGAAAACTGGCAGCCGCCGCGAGGAAGTTCCTCTCGATACATTGATTGCCCACATCGATCATGTTTGCCAGATCGCCGGTGACTCCAAGCATGCCGGCATTGGCTCGGATTTCGATGGAGGATTTGGCGTGCAGTCTATTCCTCCCGAACTTGATTCCATTGCTGATCTGCCAGTGATTGGGTCGGGTCTGGCAGCGCGTGGCTATAACGAAATTGATATTGAAAATATTTTGGGTGGCAATTGGCTGAGATTCCTGCGCAGGAATTTGCCCGCATGAATGGTGAGAATACAAACGGCATTTCATCCCTCCGTATCCGCTTCAGCCTCATCGTTGTTCCGCTTGGCTTACTGATCTTTACTATCGGCACGAAGCCCGTTTGGTTCGGCTGGGACCGCAGCCCGATTGTCGGGTTTACACAGATCGTTGTCTTTTTAATTGGTCTGGCTCTGATTTGTTTGGGCGGCTTTATCGGGCTTTCCTCGCTATGGGGACGCGAACAGCGCAGCATTATCGCCGATATCGGATTGCGGCTCGTCGGCACCGGTTATGTGATTGCAGTCTTCACGGGCCTGGCAGATGTGTTCGGTATGGGTTCCCAACCTTTACCGAAAGTGCCATACTTCGGTCCCTGGCAGGCAGGCGGCGTGATGATCGGTGAGATTGTAATCGCGATCGGTTTCTTGATGGTCATTCCATACCGTTTTTATTTCAGCCGGATACATCGCTAACTTCCTGTTAAGGATTTTTCTCTTCAAAGCCAAATCAAAACATCCCGCATCCGATGCGGGATGTTTTGCATTTAACCAGAGATGATCTTACGCTTCTTGCAAGAATCGCTTTGCCGTTTCCACTAGCATCGCTGTACCGATCGGCAAGGCGCGTTCATCGAGATCGAACTTAGGATGATGAAGTAAGTACTCTTCGTGGCCGGCCTTCTGTGTGCCGAGCGTGAACATGGCGCCGGGAGCAAGTCTGAGAAATTCTCCAAAGTCTTCCGCCCCCAAGGTCTTCTGGATTTCCAGTACATTGTCTTCTCCGAGTATGTCTTTCCCGGTTCGCTCGATCAGTGCAGATACACTTTGATCGTTGACATTGGGCGGACCGCCAATTTGAAACCTCAATTCGTAGGCGCCGCCTAGTGCCCTAACAATTTCAAACGCCTGTCTGATTTCTGCATGGATCTGCTGGTGCACGGCTTCATTGGTGAAGCGCAGCGTTCCCGCCAGGCTTACATTCTCGGGA
>DATHUN010000111.1:0-4606 GCA_035462205.1 Anaerolineales bacterium | reverse complement strand
CTGGTTTTGAACGCTATAGAAAAAAGGGTATCGCCACTCTGTATGAAGTAAACCGGCCACCAGTAATACGGTGTACAGACAGTTGCGGTCGGCGTTGGCGTATCAGTAGAAGTAGGTGTACTTGTTGCGGTTGATGTCGGTGTCGGGGTATCCGTTGGCGTGAAGGTCGCGGTTTGAGTTGGTGTATCTGAAGGCGTTGGCGTGATGGGCGGAGGGCTGCCTTCCGTTGCAGTGACAGGCAAAAATGTCCTTGTTGTGATGTCGATTGTTGGGCTCGCTGTGGCTGTGAGAGCAGCCTCCGGAAACGTGACGTCAAAGGCTGCTCCCACGATGATCAGATTCAACACACTAGCGACAAGAATGACTGTACTTATCACCCGGCGACGCGTGATGCAGAAACAGAACTTCTTTTCCCTGTCCATAAGTTTTACTCCTCAGGTTTTAGCGAATCCTTTACTTCGTCGAATTCATAAATCCTCTGTTTCGCCCGATCGATCTCCGTTTCTGCCCGGGTGCGTCTGTACATGATTCTTATAAAGCGAAGACTGCCTACCACAAGAATGAAAATCAGGATCCCAAGATAGGTGTTAAACGCGATCTGGAGTATTTCTTTTGCCAAGCCAAGTCTGTCGATGGCGATGTTGATGACTGCTTGCACGGCTGTCACTGTAGTCAGGGAGGCGGCGATAAAAGCAGCCATCTCGCCCAGGTCCCGATTGGCGCGGGCAATCTGATCGCTTGCCCATTCCAGTCGGCGCTTGGAGTTCCGGTATGCAACCAGGTTGGCTGGCGGTTTCATTCGTTCATCGGAACGACGCTTTTCAACAAACCGCTCTCCATGATTCGACCGCAATTGATTTGTTTGTTCCATTTCCATCTCCTTATTCTCTATCCTTCTGGCTGATCACGAGCCGAAGGTGTAAACAGGGCAACGAAAAGCAAGCTCACCATCAGCAACAAAACAGGAAACGACGTCCCGGTTGCAAGAGCTGCGACCAGCAGCGGAGCCATTAGAAAAATGATGAATGTTTTTCGAACCATGGGTTCGCCTCCTTTCAGGATATCTATTTGAAAAAACGAGCCCTGGACTTGGATAGCCAGGGCTGGGAATAAACCTGTTTGAAGATCCCAATGACTATCGATTTGAAGGTGCTGGAGCCAGGAGTCCGGCTAGACCGCCGATCGCTGCAGATCCCAGAGCGACGATGATTTCCGGTGTGGAATGATCTGTCATTACCAAGACAATGGTTCCAACCAAGCTCGTCACAACCGTAAAACCGAGCACAACTACGACTGCGCGGTAGATCCAGTGATCCCTTTTCATTCGAGTGTTCATAGCAGGCTCCCTTCGAGTTTTACGGTTCTATTTCTATAAACGGAGGTTTTGTCGATTTTCGGATATGGATACTGGAACTTCAGGAAGGAGTCATAGGCATTACTTTCTGACATTTCGATCAAACAGCCAGGAATTGCTACTGCCCTCGTAAACCAACTGCATTTCAAAGAAAGACCCCTGACTTGTATCGTCAGGGGCTTAAGGATGATTCGACTCACTCAAATAATCTTTGATTTAACGGTGAGATCCACAACCGAAACAGCCCGCCAGTCGCCACCAGTCCAACGCCCGCGAGAAGCTCAGGGAAGGGCCGATGCATGAATGTCGACACGATTATGCCAGCAACGCTGCCAGCCAGGATGCAGCCCAGCGCAATCGCCGTCCGGTAGATCCAAGAATGTGGTTGCATACGCGCATTCATAGTGCCTCCTTTCCGATTACTCCGTGTAATTTATATAAACGATGAATTGACCGAATTTCATACACTCCTGCCGTAATAAAAACAGTCCCTGGCTGTCGGCCAGGGACTGTTGGAAAACAGGCACTCTTAGCATTGCGTAGTTGCCAGCACCTTTTCGTTAAGATCTGTTGATCCTTCTAAGAAATTCTTGAGCCGGAGCTTATCAATCGCTACGGTTGGGGTAGGAGTTTGAAGTGGGCCACTTGCGAGGGAGGCGATCACACCGGTGAGGATGGGAGTAGCAAACGACGTGCCTGCCCACCAAGCCCACTTTGTAGTATTCAGCCGGCCATCTGGAAAGTCTCCAATGTATAGACCTAGGACTCCTTTCCCATCTCCCTCTTCACCTCCTAGAGTTGCAATTCCGACTTTCTCCGGTCTATCGGAGCGGTTCGAAAATGCGCTGGTTCGATATACTTTTTGATCATCGTGATCCAAGGTCACGGGAAGCGCGCCAACACCGACCACTGTACTAAGCCCGGCTGGATAGCGTGCCTTTGGCCGGACGTGCTTCTGATTTGCTTGTTTTTTATCATCATCATAGGCATCATTACCCGCAGCGGCAATTGCCCCGCGATTGTGAGCAGCGAAACGGATGAATAGAGTCTCCATCCAGCGAAGAATAGATCGATCCTTTTCAGCAAATAGCCGTACTTGGCGTTCAAATTCGAGGTCCGGATCTGATAAGGCTTGATTAGGATCGGTAGGTTTGTAATGGCAATGGTGCTCATCAGACGGGAAGTCCAGCATCCAGCTACAGTTAACGAACAACTTACGGCCGGGTTTGCGAAAACTCAAGGCTCTTTGCAAACCATCCGTCAGAGACTGGAAGTCACCTACACCGTATTGATTCAATACCTCGATCAGGTGAACCTCGGCTGCTGGCACAATGCTATGGATGATGCCCGCGATGAACAAACCATGATCGGTCATCTTGTAATCACTGCCGTTGAGAGATGTATTCCCCAGGCGCAACGTCTCAGCATAACTCGTCGGATACAGATGTAATTTGCCATTGGGTCCTAAGAGGGTTTGGATGAGGGGATGATCCGGCCACTCCTTGTAGGCAGCGACAAGGTCATGAGCGGACGGTGCAGTGTCCAGAATGACTACATCCACGCCATCGCCGTTACCATAGAGTTGAAGATCCTGAAGTTCTCGCACAACATCAAACATATAAGATGCATTCTTGCGGCTGCCGTAATACGCAGAAGGAGTACCACCTGGTCCGCCTGTGCCCGCACCTTGTGATACAACACTGGTCAGCCAATTGAGAGAAGCACCTGCAACGGAAATACCGTTGGAGAAGGAGGGCTGGATAGCTTCGGTCTGGCCATCATTGCGAGGCTGTGTCAGTTCCTCTCGTACTGCCTGCATGGCTTGCAGAAAGACTAGTGGATCCTCTGGCGTATTGGTCAGCGAAGCTGTAATGATGGAGAATGCACCTGTAATCGGTGTCAGGTTTTTCTCCGTCACAAAGGATTGGACTTGATCAGACTCTTCAGGGCTGAGTCCTGAAAATGAAACTATTTTGGGCAATTGCTCGATCTTGCCTGCACCGTTTCTCTCCATGACGTCGCTAATTTCTTGCCGAAACACCTCGAGCTGATCCGTATTCAGAACCTCCACCAGGCTCGTGACCAAGAAGGTGCACTGATCATCCCGAAAAAAGCCATACTTGCGATTTGGCAATTTGGGAACAAGTGGCTTTCTGTTGCCTTCAACCAATATTTCCTTGTCCATTTTGTGCTCCTTTCGATTTCTATAACTCCCTTGCTTACAACCCTTCATTGAGCGAGGGTGAAAACCAAACCCTATAAGCCTCTGGAGAGCGGACTATCATTGCCAATGAGCTGGAAGGCGCCCCAGAAGGCAGGGTGCAGCGAGCGATCCTCATGCAGCATGATGTGCTGTGCCTGCCGGATGGCTGCAGATTTGCTGGCACCTTGCTGTAAAGCGCGGTACATACACTCCATAAAATTAAGCGTGGAGGTATCCGCCACCTGCCATAAGCTGACGAGCAGTGCCCCCGCGCCGGCGTAAAGGAAACCGCGTCCGAGGCCGATCAGCTCATCACCAGCAGCCACATTCGACCGTCCGGTTTCGCAGGCACTGAGCGTGACCAGTTCATAGCTCATATCCTGCTGCAACGTGTCGTCTGCATACAACTGTCCATCGGCGAACTGCAGGTAGGATAGGTCGGGTTGATCGAGCCGATGTTCGCCGTGGGTTGCGATATGTAAAATCTGGACAGGCGGGGCTTGCAAGACTGTGCGGGTGGCGTCCTTGCCTGTATAGAGACTACCGCCAAACAACTGTTGGACCATCTGCGCTTCGGCAAGAGTATGAGGCAGTCGTCCCTCCCATGAATTTGCCAGTGCCAACGCGCCTGTCCGTTGTTGCGGGGCGGGACGAGTTGTCAGCCCCGCCGCCGGTAGAATGACAACGTCATGCTTCTCGATTAAATAGGCTGCGCCATCGTAGAGTAGGTGAAAGGGAAGGTAATGCAAGCCACCATAAGGCACGATGACCAGTTTCTGAGCATGGTATCGGTCGAGTTGTAACGGCTCGATCAACAAGGAATGGAGCCGCTTCAAAATCCGGCGCGCCAGTTGGGTGAGGTTTTGGACTGTTGGGCTATGCGGGTCCGTTGTCAGCGCCGCGGCGATATTTCCCTTTAACTGTGCCAGCAACTGATTGAGTGTTTCGATGTTGACTGGCAGCGGATGCACGTGGGGAGTCTGCCCGTCAAGGATAAAAGCCCAGAAGCGGGAACCGTCACTATAGAACTCAATTAAGACTGTACCATT
>DATHUN010000110.1:0-4334 GCA_035462205.1 Anaerolineales bacterium | reverse complement strand
TGTTCCATAGGGAATATCCATTAATACCCACGCCCATTTGCTCAACAGTAGCTCGATCAGTAATAAAGGAAACATTTTGAATAAAAGAGAAACGGTACAAGCCCTCATGGACTCAGTCCAAAAGGGTGATTTTGAGACTGCAAAGTCCATGCTCGCCGATGCTTTTCAATTCAGCGGACCTGTCCCTGAACCAATGAATAAGGAAGCCTGGCTCACAATGAGTTCTCGCTTGAAGACCGCCTTCCCAGACCTGGACTATCATTTCAAGGTGATTGGTGCAGAGGGTGATGTAGTAAGAGCCATCTCGCAGCTGAGCGGGACACATACAGGCTCATTCGATCTGACGAACATGAACATGGGTGTGATCCCTGCCACGGACAAAACGTTCTCTGCCAAGCACGAAAAGACAAAGATAACTGTTAAAGAGAATAAGATCACTTCATGGGTCAATGAGCCAACCGAAGGCGCGGGTTTGATGGCAATCCTTAGCCAACTCGACGTGAAGCCAATTACTGTATAACGGTTGCAGAGTCGAATTGTCTTAGTCGGAACGTAATCGTTGCGTATTGAATAACTGGATTTGTATGGTGTGATAGCCGTCAGCCCGTTATAGGGTTGGCGGTATTTATTATCCTGGCAGTGATGCCGGACATGTGCCCTTTCGGGTAGAAAGCAGAAATAAAAATGGAAGCCAAGCTATATGTAGGGAATCTTTCGAAGTCAACAACGCCGGAGGAACTGAAGGCGCTTTTCACCCAGGCAGGAGAAGTGACTTTTGCAGAAGTGATCAAAGACCGCAAGAGCGGCGAGCCCAAGGGTTTTGCCTTCGTAACGATGAGTGCGCAAAGCGAAGCGGATAAGGCAGTCAGCATGTTTAACGCCTACTCATTAAGTGACCATGCCTTGAAGGTCAGCCTGGCAAAACCCAGAGAACAGCGGGTTACATCTGCCCCCATCTTTGAGCCGTAAAAGGCAGTGCTCTATCTCCGACGGGAGTTGAGCATCTACGCCAGCAAAGTGCTACAATGATATTGAGAGGTATAGCCTGCACCCTGGGGGAATTCCTGCGGGCTTTTCTTCCCTTCCAGAAAAGGAGTTTCCATGGACAAGAAGAATCCACTGCTCGCCGGGCTATTCAACATGCTGGTTCCGGGCTCAGGTTATTGGTACGTGGACCACGATCGCGGGCATTTCATCAAAACACTGATTATCGGGATCGCCGCGATCGCCGCCCTGGTCGTGATAGGAAATATTTTCCAGAATACGACTGGCTTTCCACTGCCTCAAGGCGTATGCGTAGGCATCCTCTTGCTGTTCGTGCTCGTACCATTATTCCGCAATGGCCAGAATGCCGCTGTTAACTATAATTTTGTGCTCGACAACGCCGTCCTGTATAATACCAAGCAGCGCGGCAACGCCGCTGCCCAGCTCGCAAGAAACCAGGACCTACGCGACAAGGGGTATATCTCGGAGCAGGAGTACGGTAGCCGCAAGGATGGTATCACTTTAAAGAAATAAGGACCTGCGGGTCAGAAGCCCGATCGGCTGAGAGCAGGACATACCGCAGCCGATCTTTCCGCAGCTGGGTGGGAATTGGGTTTCCCTTTTTCATAGATTCGAGAGCCTGGCTGTGGTCAGGCATATCTGTATTTAAGAAATTGCGCCAATGACGGCCCCCGCCTCAAAGCAAATCTCATTCCTGAATTTTTGAATCATAGGACCCCATGAAGGTGACGAAAGAGAGATCATCCTTGGGATAGTAGAATGTTATGTCTCAGACAAGGATCGATATTGATCGCAATATCCAAGCGAATCTTGGATACGCAGCATAACCAGTTCGAATAAAATCATAGCATAAGGCGTCTTGTGCCACTCCCGCTCACAGCTCAGCGATGACTCTGGCGCGTTTATCCTGGTATTCTGTATCCGTGATGAGTTTCATATCGTGCAATTTCTCAATTTCTGTCAGTCGATCCCCAACGCTTTCTGTCGAAACAGAAGGAGGAACAACGGCAGTCAAAGCAGGAGCGGCCGGATAAACAGCGCGCCGCAAAATGATGTCATTTGGTTGTAGATTAGGGCTGCCATTAGCAAGATATGGTACTGGAGTCGCGTTACCATTCTTTAGAAGAAGAAACTTGGTTGGATGGCGTGGACCGATTCCTGCTAGATCAGTTATATCCTTGGTTTGCTGCGAGGTAAAACGGGTTTTATCAGTTATCCCTAAATCCATGCGGGCGAAATCCCATAAAGTATCTGTAGCAGCTTTAACTCGATAAAATGTATAAAAAACTTTATCATCTGTGTAATATTCTGCACCGTTTATGTGTTTTTGAACGAGAGCCATCTTAATCTCCTTTGTAATAAGCTCAGGCCGAGCGATCTTCGTGCTTTGCATCTCCCGACCCATTCCGTGGCTTATATACTCATGGTACAACAAACACACCCTAGCCACATCCCCCTACCGGAGAGGATTTGCCTCCCCCACTTAGGGGAGAGCCCGATCACGCCCGTTTCCCGCCCAGCTTCAACCCGATAAATTGGCTTGAATTAGCTGATCCCGCCGTGCTATGGACTCTGTTCACCATTTACGATAGTATCGTTATCTGAAACTCCGCATTGCTTGGCACTACAGTTGGTACTTTCCAAAAGGCTTGCACCTGAATATACTTTCGGTACCGTAAAATCATCTGTAATGCCCCATAAATCATTAAGAAGAGATCATGAAATCCTATCGCAAAGAAATTTGGTTCAATATTCCTGGTCGGCGTGGTTTCAAGAATATTACGCCTGATGTAGAAGTTGCCTTGCAAGAAAGCGGAATCCAGGAAGGCCTTACCTTGGTTTCCGCAATGCATATAACGGCCTCTGTTTTCATCAACGACGACGAATCAGGCTTACACCAGGATTATGAGAAGTGGCTGGAAAAGCTGGCACCGCATGAGCCAATCGATCAGTATCGCCACAATGACACGGGTGAGGATAATGCTGATGCCCACATGAAGCGTCAGATCATGGGACGTGAAGTGGTCGTTGCCGTGACAAATGGTAAACTTGATTTTGGTCCCTGGGAGCAGATTTTCTATGGCGAATTTGACGGCCGCCGCCGCAAGCGTGTCCTGATCAAGATCATTGGAGAATGAAAAAGGCGCTCCAGCTTTACACGCAACAAGTAGATATCCACGTTCGAGTTTGGATTTTGACAGGAGTTGGACCAAATTTTGGTGAAATCTCGAAGACGACATTTTTGAAATGTCTGATCGGAGGTGCATGATGACAGATTCGGTGACAAAAGGTGAAATGCATGGCTGCATTGTTTGTGGAAAGCTTTATCAACTTTATGTGGTTTACGATGCCACGGGCAAATATATTGGCAGCAAGGTCATGAGCGCAGGCGGGCGGGAGGTCAACAGCTCGAATCGTCCGTTGGTGGCGTGTGAAACGCATACTCCCGATGAGGTCGCACGGGCTGTGGAACGAGTATACGGTCGGCAACAAGAGGAAGACGAATAGATATGAAATCCTGAGCCTTGCGGGGCACCGTCCTTCACAAGGCTTATTTGAAAAAGAGGAGGCAGTATGGAAAAACGTCGGTTTGGGCGTTCGGGGCATATGAGCACCGTCGCCATTTTTGGGGCAGCGGCATTCTATGAAATTTCACAAGAGGATGCCGACCGGGTGATGGAGCAGGTGATCGCCGCGGGAATCAATCATATTGATGTCGCCCCCTCCTACGGGCAGGCCGAGGAGCGCATCGGTCCATGGATGAAGCAGGAGCGAGAGCGCTTCTTCCTCGGGTGCAAAACGCAGGAGCGCACCAGCGCAGGTGCTTGGAATGAACTGCACCAGTCCCTCAAGCGCCTGAACACCAAGTCCTTTGACCTATACCAGTGTCATGCTGTCACGACCATGGCAGAACTGGACGCGGTGACGATGAAAGGCGGCGCACTGGAGGCCTTCGAGAAGGCGCGGCGGGAGGGATTAACCAAATATATCGGTATCACCGGGCACGGGGCCAATGCACCGGAAATTTATCTTGAAGCCTTGCGACGCTTTGATTTTGACTCGGTCTTGTTCCCGTTGAATTTCGTCCAAATGGCAAATCCGGAATTTCACCGTCATGCCAAGGAATTGATATCCGTCTGCCGGTCGAAGGATGTTGGCACGATGGTGATCAAGAGTGTCACAAAGGGTCCCTGGGGCGACAAACAGCACACCGCCACCACCTGGTATGAGCCATTCGATGAAATGGAGATCATCCAGAAAGCGGTGAATTTTGCCCTTTCGTATGAGATCACCGGGTTATGCACCGCAGGCGACACGCGTATTTTGCC
>DATHUN010000109.1:0-6799 GCA_035462205.1 Anaerolineales bacterium | reverse complement strand
CGACATTCTTCAAAATGAAAATTTTGGATCATGATGTAGAAAGCCGATACCTATTAAATGAAAACCAGTCCCGCAATTTAGTTCGCGGGGCTGGTTTGATATACCGTTGGGATTATCAGAATTCCCTATTCGAGCGACTCAAAATTGACTTCAACGGTCATGCCCCACTTGACGCCCGGGTCCACGCCGTCTGCTTTAATGCGCACAGTGTAGATCACATCGCCGCTTTGTGTGTACGATGACTGGCTGACTCCGCTGACGACACCTTTCATCGTCACACCGGGCAGCGCGTCAGCTGTGAACGTGGCCCTTTGCCCCTCGACGATATTCACGACTTCCAGCTCGGTGACATCCGTGGTCTCCACAATCCAGTTCGAAGGATCAATAACGGCTATAGCCCGGGTCTGCGGCGTGACCTGGTCCCCACCTGCAATTTCCACATCTGCGACAAGGCCATCAAATGGTGCGGTGATCTGGAAGTTACTTAGCGCGTCCTCAGCTGCGGCGACTTGCGCCTTGGCATTTTCCAGGCGGGAAGAAGAAAGGGCGAGCTTTTCCTTGTTGGGTCCATCGCGGGATTCTTCATAGGTACGTTTCGCTTCGGCTTCGGTCGCCATAGCCGCATCCAGAGCGGCGCGGACCATATCGCGCTCACGGATAGTCTCTTCCAGCTTCCGGACGGCTTCGTTGTAATCGTTCTGGGCGGTTTCCAGCTTATCCTCAGCAGTCTTGCGCTTAGAATTATCTTTATCCAGGGCCTTGTATTTGTCGAATTCTTCCTGAGCATCCTTTAAATCTTGTTCGCGATCCTGCACCTCGGCCTGGTCATCTTCCATGCGGTTCTCGATATCGTCTATATTCAGATCTTCCCAGTCGCGCTCGGCATCGGCACGGGCAACTTGAGCGTTCATGTAGGCGGTCCAGGCATCGGCACGACCGAGCCCCTCCGTGCGCTGGAGTTGATCATAATCCTGCTGCGCCTGGG
This sequence comes from Anaerolineales bacterium, assembly GCA_035462205.1. Lineage (GTDB taxonomy): Bacteria > Chloroflexota > Anaerolineae > Anaerolineales > Villigracilaceae > Defluviilinea. The sequence goes on along the minus strand of DATHUN010000109.1, from coordinate 5,814 downwards.
CGAGCTCAAGGTTCGCAGCCGTGACTTGTGCCTGTGCCTGCTCAAAGTTTGAGAGGCGTGCCAGTACGTCGCCTTTCTTTATCTGGTCGCCAATCTTTACATTGACCGCCTCAACCGTACCCGGCGATAGAAACGAAAGATTTGCTGCATGTTCCGGCTTGAGATGGCCCTCGGCAACGACGCCATTGGATCCCTCATGATTCGTGGAGGCAGCTTGTGTGGTGGCAGGGTCACCCTGCGCAACTGCCGGTTGGTTGGCACAGGCAGTGACGCCCAGTGCCGAAACAGCAAGCAAAACGATAAGTTTATAAAATGTCTTTTTCATTGCTACCTTCCTTACAAGTTAATTCGGTGGTCGATTAACCCCGGTTTTTCGGCGGTGTACCGAAACCACAGGTTATATAAAAATCAGTATTAGAACATAAACAAGAAAATTGAAACGTGCTCGTTTCGACCGCCTATATTTCACCCATCTATGATTGTTATTCATACGCCAGCACCTCACGGATCGTCAGCCGCGCCGCGTTGCGTGCAGGCAAGATGCTCGCCAGAGCAGACAAAACCAAAACAAGACCGAGCCAGATGGCATAGCCACTGTAGGTGAAGACCACATCGATCGGCGATTGGAAGACAGCCAGACTCACGATCGTCGAGAGTAAATAGGTAAAGGGAATGGAAAGGATGATCGCCATGGCGAACGAAATCACGCCGATGAACACACCTTCGGCAATTACCGTTCGCATCACGGCACGGTCGTCCGCGCCAATGGCGCGCATGATGCCGATTTCGCGCGTCCGCTCAAGGACGTTCATGCCCATTGTTCCGGTCAAGCCCATCGAGCCGACGATGGCGGTCAAGACTGCCATGATCAACAGGAAGACCACCAGCGTGTCGAGGCTTTCCACAGCTGTATCTAACGAGGCGCGTCCTGCCTGAGCGACACGCACTTTATATCCCAGTTTGCGGAAATAACGATCGAGTTCTTCCGCCTTCGCATTTTGATAAGGACGGTCATGTCGGTCCGTGACGAGCCGGAAGGAATAAGAGCGATTCGCCAGATCGTTCATGTGCGAGACATATTCGTATGGCGCATATGCCAGCACGCCTTCGCGATCCACAAACTTGAAGACACCGACCACTTGCCAAATTTCCTTCCGGCCCTCGATCTTCAGATTCAATCTGTCGCCCGGCTGCAAGTTGGGGAAATACTTTTTGGCTCCCTCGCTCACGGCCATCTTGTAAACATCATCGGCCCGGATCCAACGACCTTCCACCAAAATCGGTTGAATCAGGTCGCTATCGGCGGGTGGACCAAACATATTAATGTTTTCGAGCACCTCCCCGTTTTGATCGAGCAGCTCGCCACTGACAAACTGCCAGCCTTCCACAGCCTGAATGCCCTGCACGCCCATCACCTTCTGTTTGATATCGTTGAGGCGATAAGGTTGGTCGAAGTCGAGCGACACATCGGCAACGAAGTAGTTGCCGATGTGCCCAATGTAATCGTGCAATGTGATGCGTACATTGAAAACCGCGATAAAGATCGCGCCGCCCATGGTCAGCGTAAAGAGCGTCAGCGCAAGACGACTCTTTCGCCGGAAGGTATTGCGCAGCGAAATCACAAACGGGCGCGGGATGTGAATCCCGCGCTTCGCCAGGATCCGCGTCATTCGCACCTGCATCCAGTCAAACCACGAAACCCGCTCCTCCCCCGCCTTGGCTTTGGTCTCGTTCTCCGCCAACCCGCCGCTAAGGGCACGCAGCACAGTGATACGTGAGCCCTGAATAACCGGCACGAGCCCGGCGATGAGTGGCACCAGCAAGCCGACCAGTACTTGGATCAACAGTGCCATAGGAACAATGCGATATCCCAACAGGTTGAAATTCAATTTGCCAGCAATGAATTGCGCCAAACCATAGGCGCCCTGCCCACCCAATGGAATGGCGATGATCAGCGCCAAAATACCAAACGCCATAATCAGCGCCAGGTACATATTCAGCACTTGTTTACGCTGGCCGCCGACCAGCTTAATCACACCGATATGGCGCAAATGCTGGTTGAGCAACGCATTCAGTGTGTTAGCGATCAACGAGCTTGAGAGGAATACGATCAAGATGCCGAGTGCCATCAGAATTCCAAGAATGGCATTGACAGTCTCGGCAAGCGGATGTTTGTGCGACTCAGAAAAACGAGAGCGGATGACAGTGCTTCCATTCCGTTCCAGTTTCTCTTTCAGTTGTGCCCCCACTTCACGGATGTGGAAAATATTATCGCCGCCATTGGAAACAATGATCAGTGCCCGGTTATAGAGTTGCGGCTGTCCCAGATAAGGCAGTGTATCCATGGTGAGATACCCGTACGGACGCGCCAGAAAGTCGCCTGCACCCGCCGCCGTATCCTGAACGATCCCGGCGACTGGGAGCGTTTTGGTCGAGCCATCGGGAAGCTGGAATTCGAGCAGGCCGCCTACACCCACGTCCAGGTCTTGAAGCGCTTTCGTCTCGAGAAGAACTTCTCGTTTCTTCGGCAGCGCGGTGCCCTGCACAGGAGTTAACAAGTTGACCGCATTCTTGTCAAAATCCTGGAAGGCGATCATGTCGAGGGTGGTCCACGTGTCAGTGCCGGGTAGACGCACGCGCATATTGAAAACCCGCCGTCCCTCGGCATCCGCCACATTGCGCTCATTCTGAATGGAGGTCAGCACGTCATTATCAAAGTTTGACATGCGCAGTTCAATGTTGGCAGGATGGTTCGCGGAATACGAAGCACTCATATCGTTGGAGATGATCTGGTACGCACCGGCAATCACACCAATGGAAAACACACCCACTGCAATCGAAAAGACAACGAGCAATGTGCGTCCCTTGTTATCAATCAGATCATGAAATACTTTTCGCCAACGAGGTTTCATACCACCTAAAACTTTCGAAATAATTTACGAAGAGGAGTGCGTCGATCCGCAGCGCGATAGGTGTCTAATCGCTGCTGTATGATTTTTGCAAGTGCCTCTGCGGTGAGCGGAGATTCTTCGATGACTCGCAGGAAATCCTGGCGACTGATCATCAGGATTTCGACATGCTCCTTATTACCAGCACGCACAATCGACATGGATTTGCTGTCGCGCAGCAGTTCCGCTTCGCCAAAGAAGTCACCGGGTTTGAGATTTGCGAGGACAATTTCATCGTTTTTTCCATCCGGGAGGACCACTTGCACTTCGCCTTGGCGGATCATAAAGAAATGTTCGACAGGCGTATGAAGCGGAATGATTATCTCGCCAGGAGCATAGACCTGCTCCTCCGCCAGCCGCGTAAACTCCAGCATGTGGCGGTGACGAAGCCAGGGCAGTGCGCGCGCCACCGTTTCGTTGATCAGTTCGCCATCTGCAATGATGATGTTGCGGGTGGTGCGCGAGGTGAGTGAAGGATCATGAGTCACCATCACGACCGTTTTGCCGCGACGCGCCAGTTCCTCGAACAGGTCAATGATGGTTGTCGCGGATTTGGTATCCAGATTGCCGGTCGGCTCATCTGCAACCAAGAGCGGTGGGTCACAAGCCAGGGCACGTGCAATCGCAGCGAGCTGCTGCTGCCCGGTGGAGACGAGCAGAGGTAATTTGTTTGCGAACTTTTCGAGGCCGACGAGCGCGAGCATTTCCATGGCGCGTGCAGGGCGTTCATCGAAATCATACATGTCGGCAAAATCCATTGCCAACATTACATTTTCCAGCAAAGTCAACATCGGAAGGAGTTGGAAGAATTGGAAGACAATTCCCAGGTTCCGTCCACGCCAGCGCGAGCGTTGACTCTCGGTCACGCCGGTATAAATATCCGTGCCGCCAATGATGACCCGCCCGCTGGTGGGATGGTCAATGCCGGTGATCATGTTCAACAGTGTGGATTTGCCGCTGCCCGATTTACCCACAATCGAAACGAACTCGCCGCGGTTGATCGTCAGGTCAATACCTTTGAGGACAGTGAACTCACCCGCCGCGTTCTTAAACGTCTTGACGACATCGTGCAGATCGATCATTGCTTCGGGGGCAGACATAGCATGTTCCACAGAAACAGGCTTCTGTTTTCGTAAGGCGCGAGGCGACGTCATTTGTGCCTCCCATTTGACTTACTGACCGGTGGCGTTCTCGCTTCCAATGCCCCATCGACAATCTCCAGCGTGCGCGTGAAGCGCGCTTTGAGCGATTCGTCGTGCGTCACCATCACAATTGTCTTGCCTTGCTCGGTCACCAGATGCTCAAAGACCTCGAAAATATGATCCGCGGTGACCGAGTCCAAGCTGCCGGTGGGTTCGTCCGCAACCAAAATAGGCGGATCGTTCGCCAGGGCGCGCGCAATTGCCACGCGTTGCTGCTGTCCACCGGATATGAAGGCGGGCAGCTTATTGGCGTGCTCTTCGATTTCCACCAAGCGGAGTAGGTCCAGCGCACGCCGGCGTGATTCGCGCGGACTATAGATGCCACATAAATCCATCGGCAAGGTTATATTTTCGACCAGAGTGAGCATAGGTAAAAGCTGAAAAGACTGGAATATGACCCCAAGAGTTTTTCCCCGCCATAACGCGATTTGGTCCTCATTCAAATCGTGGATGGAAACGGACTTGCCATTGCTATTGACAATCACTTTTCCAGAAGTGAGATCATCCACGGCGGTGATCATGTTGAGCAACGTGGATTTCCCAGCACCCGATTTGCCAATGATGCCGACAAACTCGCCATAACCTATCTGCAAATTGATTCCTTTAAGCGCGGTGAACTCACCCGCCGCGGTGGAATACACTTTCACCACGTCGCGCATATCAATGAGCGCTGCTACTTTTAGGGTGTTCTTGTTCCTAGCCTGATCAGGCACGAGCACACATTCCTCAATTTCCCATTCCACAATTGCCACACAAAAAGATAATAGACTATGTACATTATTATATCTTGTCTATTATAATGATGATTATCATGCCTTGTCAATGTAGGATAATGAGAAAGGTTTAATGCATGATCAAGCCTATGAAAAATAACAAAACAGATCGCCGTATTCAGCGCACTCGCCAAGCTTTGCATTCTGCCCTGCTCGAGCTTACTAAGGAAAAGGGCTATGATTCTATCTCGATTGAGGAGATTACAGCACACGCCAATGTGGGTCGAGCGACGTTTTACCTGCACTACAAAGATAAAGAAGATCTTCTTCTGGAATTGTTCAGCGAAATGGCAAATGAAAAAGTACAGCTTATTTCAGAAATCCCATTTTCGGAATGGCTGCCAGCGCCGGCAAACTCCCAGGGTCATGTCACAGAAGACCAACCCCTGCTACCTTTGTTGATGGTTTTCCAGCATATCTTTGATAATTCCGAGTTTTATTATTTACTCTTGAAGAGCGAAAACTCAAGCAGGATCGTTGAACGCATGAGCAGGATCAGCACGGAAAGTATCGTTAAATTTGTGGAAACCAAGATGCAAACCGATCCAATTCCGTTGCTCTTCGAGGTACCCATTGAGTTCTTTGCATCCTTTTTTAGTGGGGCACTCTTGAGTACCATAAACTGGTGGCTGGAGGAGGACATGCATCATTCTCCTGAAGAAGTGGCCAGCATGTTCCGGAAACTTTTTTTCCGCGGCGCCAGGGAAACGCTTGGCTTATCAACCGACTCCAGTACAGGATAGCGAAAGATTTATACGCCACACGAGAGACATTGAGTGGCGGCACCACAAACCTTTGGCCGGCGCATAAATATTGGGAAAGCGTGTCTGCAGAAGGGAGTGCATTCATAAGTGTTCCTTCGTTCTCTTGCTACTGTATGCAAGATAAGAG
>DATHUN010000108.1:0-4332 GCA_035462205.1 Anaerolineales bacterium | reverse complement strand
ATCTTTGTTGCAATCACGCGTTTTGGCATAACATTCGATCCCGCCTATTGGGGAGAACCCGGTGTTCCCTTGATGGGTTGGCAGTTCGCCTTAGCATTGATCGGTGGTCTTGTTGTTTTATGGGCTGGACGATCCATAGGGGAACGCAAACTTGATATTCTCCTTCCTGCCTTGATCTATTTCTTGATGGTTGTTCTTTGTCTCAGCATTCCTGTGAAGGTGCTCAAGAACAGCTTCTATATGCCCATTACCAGCCCAGCCCAAGTCCCTTATCCCTATTCCGATTCGGCATACTACGACCAGATGGCGCAAAGCGTATTAATTGGGCATCCTTACCAGGCTGTAATCCCATCACGTCCCCTATATATCTTATTTTTGACCGTTCTGCATTTACTCTTTGGACAGAATTATCCACTAATTCTCGCCGGGCAAACATTTGTACTTGGGCTTATCCCAATCCTTCTTTATTACTTGGGCAAAAAATTGCATAGCAGAACTGCGGGGGTGGTTATTGCCCTGTTTTTCATTTTTCGGGAATTCACCAGCTTGTTAATTTCCTCTCAAACTCGTGTCACAAACACAAAGATGATTCTGGTAGATCTTCCTACATTCCTTCTTCTTTTACTGGCATGCTTGTTTGCTTTTCGCTGGTTAGAACGCAAAGAATGGATGAGTGCCTTCGCAGCCGGTGGCATATTTGGTATCCTGCTTCTTCTGCGTGTACAATCCATATTTATTTCGCCTTTTATTATTCTTATTGCACTGCTCGTCTTGGACTGGCGGAATAGCGCCTTTTATCGTGACATCTTTGTGTTCCTGATTGGGCTGATCATCGCTGTGCTTCCATGGCTAATTCACAATTACATCATCACAGGGACATTCACCTTTGAGGCGGGTTTCTTAGCAGGTTTGCCTGTAGAGATGTATCGCTTTCAAGGGAATCCCGCGATTCAAAACTTGAATGTAGAAGGAATGGGAATTGCACGTATTCTGATCGCGTTTGCCCTGCGAGATCCAAAACATGTCTTTGGATTTATTACAAATCATTTCATGGCAACTCAAGTGAATGGGTTATTGGCCCTGCCATTGATCGAACCATATAATGGATTGTTTGCGCCGATCAATCTGTATTGGATGAACTTCGATGGACACCTCGCCTGGTACAACTCCTTACTGTTGATCATTTATCTGGCCGTGATTTCGATTGGTTTCGGAGCGGCCTGGAAGCGCTGGCGATGGCTCGGATTATTACCTCTGGCGTTTAGCGTGGGCTATGCCTTGGCGACCGCAGTCAGTCGCTTTTCCAGCTGGCGTTATGACTTTCCTGCCGATTGGCTTTGGTATTTTTATTTTGGAGTTGGATTTGCAGAAATTCTCAGTCAGCTCGCTTTACTATTCGGAGCAAAAAGCGAAGTTGTGTTCGTTCTTAAGAATATACAAGACCCTTTGCCACGATCTGCTCTTGCTACCAGAAGTATAAGTCTTGCGTTATTTTTTGTTCTTGTTGGTGCATCGCCCTGGATGATTACAAAGTTCTTTTCGCCACGATATTCCGATCAATCTGTGGAAAGCCTTGAAAAGCAAATCGCTTCTCTTTCAAGTGCGCCCAGCGTCCAAGAGATGAGCGCCTTTATCTCTCAACCTGATACATTCTTTCAAGCTGGTCGTCTGCTGTATCCTCGTTTTTTCCGGAAGAATACGGGGTTAAGTTCAGCAAACCCCTCCCCGGCATTCTCTATTCGTGATTATTCACGAATTGGATTTTTACTGCTTAACGATAAATCCACACCCGCTGTATTTCCAACAGATAAAACTATAGGAGCAGTTCCTCATGCAACGGATGTGGTCGTGTTGGGATGCCAACGGAAGGATTATGTCGAGGTCCGATTACTTGCCATTCCCAATTTAGGTACCGTTTACATGAGCGGGCCGCTTACCACACCTTGTTCCCCCTAGCATGAAACGCATCTCTTCTCGACTATTGAAGTGGTACCGCCTCCACAAACGGACCCTACCCTGGCGCGGTCATGCGGATGCCTATGCTGTGTGGGTTTCGGAAATCATGTTGCAGCAGACGCGCGTCGAGGCCGTAATTCCCTATTTTGAACGGTGGATGCGGCTCTTCCCGACCGTTCGTGCCTTGGCTGCAGCGTCCGAGCAGGATGTCTTGAACGCCTGGGAGGGACTCGGCTACTATAGCCGCGCCCGCAATTTACATAAAGCGGCAAAGATTGTTGTAGAAAAATATGGTGGCGAGCTACCGCGTGATCCCGACGAATTAAGCAAACTTCCCGGTATTGGGCGCTATACGCTTGGCGCCATTTCATCTATTGCGTTTGGCATGAATGTCCCTGCCTTGGATGGCAATATTAAACGTGTCTATGCTCGTATCTTTGATTTCACCGAGCCGGTGGATTCTCCCGGAGGCGAAAAAACTCTGTGGGATATCGCCGAAAGACATTTACCGAAACAGGATGCAGGAGATTACAACCAGGCCCTTATGGACCTAGGCGCGACGATTTGCGTACCGAAGAATCCGCGCTGTTTAATCTGTCCTGTAATGAAGCTGTGTGCGGCGCGCGCAAACGGAACGCAGAACGAACGGCCAGTAAAACTGCCGAAAAAGGATGTACCGCATCATATCCATGCGGCTGCGGTCATCATTCAGAGGGGACGAGTTTTACTGGCAAAGCGCCCATCGGAAGGGGTGCTCGGAGGCATGTGGGAGTTCCCGAACGGGCGCGTAGCTGGCAATCCGCTCGAGGGGTTGCGTGAGACCTTGCAAAGGGGATACAACATCCGGCTGCGCGGGAACCTGCGAAGCTTCCAAAATCTGGAACTACTCGGCGTGGTCCATCACGGGTATTCGCATTTTTCGGTGGAAGTTCACGTTTACTCGTGTGAATTAGATTCAATGCCGCCTACAGGCAACCTGAAATGGGTCTGGATCAAGGATCTGGATGAATATCCGATGGGCAGGATCGACCGGCAGATCGCGCGGATCGTGGAAGAGCGAAGCCGTTGATAATTATGCGTCTAGAACCAACCGGCTGCAGGCCGAATTTTGCAGCCCCATCCTTTAGAAAGGACAAAGCATAGAAAAACTCCCGAACATATCGTTCGGGAGTTCTATTTTCCACTGTTTAAGATTTACTCAAAGTGACGAGCACCATGGGCCGCCTCTTGGTTTCTTCATAGAGATAGGATTTCACCGCGTTGGCGATATCCTTCTCGCTGTCATAACCACCGCCGTTGACCACGTCCATGATACGGCGGCGAACTTCGGGCAGTAATTCTTCTGCATCTTCCGGAGAGACAAATCCGCGTGTAATAATCTCGGGGTCGTGCGAAAGCCGCCCGTTAAATTTATCCACGCTGATATCAATCAGGAAAATTCCGTTACGGGCGAGCTTTTCACGCTCACGCATAATGTCGTAATCAATATCGCCAATGGATTGTCCATCGACGAAGACATAGCCGCCAGGGATGCGCTCGCCTAGTTTGAGCTTGCCGCCGGAAAGCTCCACGGTCTGGCCATTCTCCACAACAATCACATTTTCTTCGGGCATGCCCATCTCTTCTGCCAGTTTTGCATGCCGCTTGAGTTGACGCAGTTCGCCGTGAATGGGAAGGAAGTACTTGGGTCGGACCATGTCGATCAACAACTTTTGCTCTTCCTGGCTGGCGTGACCCGAAACATGGATCGGAGCAACCGCGTCGTAAATTACATTGGCACCGCGTCGCAGCAAACGATTAATCGTTTTACTGATCGTTTCTTCATTGCCAGGGATAGGATGGGATGACAAAATCACCGTGTCGTTAGGCTTGAGATCGAACTGCCGATTTGTTCCGGCCGATAACCTTCCTACAATGGAGGACGGTTCGCCCTGCGAACCAGTGCACATCAGCACTACTTTGTGATCTTGCATTTGCAAAGCTTGCTCGAGAGGTACAAGCAGCTCGTCGCTAATGTCAAGATAGCCAAGCTTACGGGCGATCTTCACGTTGTCGATCATACTCGAGCCGGCCAGCGCCATCTTACGGCCATGTTTTGCGGCGGCATCTGCCACTTGCTGGATGCGGGAGATCAGCGATGCGAATGTTGCCACGATCACACGTCCCGGGGCTTCGGTGAACACCTTGTCAAACGCAGGTCCAATGACCATCTCTGAGGGTGTCCAGCCGGGGCGCTCGGCGTTCGTGGAATCCGAGAGCAGTAGGTCCACGCCGCGACGCGAAAATTCCGTCAGCTTGGCATAGTCTGTCGGCCAGCCATCGACCGGGGTATGGTCGAATTTGTAATCGCTCATGTGAACGATTAATCCCGCGGGA
>DATHUN010000107.1:0-3328 GCA_035462205.1 Anaerolineales bacterium | reverse complement strand
GTGTGACCCGCCACTTCGAACCGACCGGGCTGTGCATCCCGCCGGGACTGGATATCTTTGGGGACACGGTCCCGGTTGTGGCCGATCAGCCAGCCGGCATGCCGGACGATCATGCGGCTCGAACGGTAATTCGTGTTCAGCACATGGGTGGCGGCTACCGGAAACCTTTTCTCGATCTCTACACTGTGCTTCACGTCCGCGCCCCGAAACCCGTAGATCATCTGGTCGTCGTCGCCGACGGCAAAGATATTGTTTTCCGGCAGACCAATGATCTGTAGCATTAACAGCTGGGCTTCATTCAGGTCCTGGAACTCGTCCACCAGCACGAACTCGAAGCGCGACTGGTAGTCCCGGCGCAGCGTGGGTTTCTCCAGCAGCAGGCGCACCGCCATGTAGATCATGTCGTCGAAGTCGACGAAGCTGGCGCTCAGCTGCTTCTGCATGTAGGAATGGAAGATCGGCTCGAGCGGATAGATCTTATCCCCGTATTCCACGGTGACGGTGGACAGTGCTGGCAGCTCCATCTTTGCCCGGCGCAAGCCTGCCAGGAAGGCATCCAGCGGATCCTGGTTGCGCAGAGCGGGCAGCTGGGCGTGCTCCTGGATGGCACCCTTCATCAGCGCTCTGGCTGTCCTCTTCTGCGTAGAGCCTCCAAACGTCCATCCCGCCCCCTCGCGCACGATCTCATACCCAAAGGAATGAAAGGTGCGGACTTCCACGCCCCGTACGCCGCGCCGTTCGAGCCGGTCCTGCATCTCATCCCTGGCTTTCTTGTTGAACGCCAGCGCCAGGATGCGTTCGGGCGCGATCCCCTGGTTATGCAGGTGCAGGATGCGGTTTACCAGCGTCTTGGTCTTGCCGGAACCCGCCGGAGCCAGCACGCGGATCGGTCCGCTGACGGTCGCCACCGCCCCCCGCTGGCTCGCGTCCAGGTCGTCATCCAGCTTGTAGTTGGGCAGGGTGCGCTCATGGACCGCTGCCTGGATGGTCCGGATGCATGCCTCCACATCTGCTTCGACCTGCGAGCCGGAAAACCTGCACACCGGATAGCCCGCCAGGGAGGTGCCGCGCCCGGCGCCGGGATCTCCGGCTGGCTCGTGAAAGGCTTTGCTCTCACATTCGACGACCACGTTTCTGCCCTGCACGCCAACCAGAAAGTCGACCTCCTGGCGTCCCAGGCGCACGTGTGGCTGGTACCCTAGATCGTGTTTCTCCAGCGCCGCCCGCATCTTTTCCTCGATCGGCGTAAAGAGCATCTCTGGTGCAGGTCCGCCGTGTTCCAGTACCTCGGGCGAGGCGAGCTGGTAATTGGAGCGCTTCAGGAGCGTGACCGTCTGTTCTGCCAGGAGCGCCCGGATGGCACGCGAAGCATCCCTGTGCAGGTCGTCGCCCCGGATGGGCGGCGTCTCGTATGCTTCGCTGCCGAGCCAGGAGAAGAAACAGACCGCCTCGCGCCGGAACCAGAGAGGGAACACGATTCGATCCGCGAGCACCGCAGCCCGCTCGATGAATTCCGCGTAGGACAGGTCCTGGATCAGGATGACAAAGCTCTTCGAAGCAGAGGCGACCGGAAGATTCCCCAATCCGTTTTGAACGGAAGAAATGTAGATCGTGAACGGCGCCAGGCCCCTGCGCTCGCATTGTCCCGAAAAATCTGCCACACAGGCGGCATCGGCATGGAACAGTGAGAACCCCCGTCCCTTGCGCAGGCAGGCATCCAGCCTGTCGAAGAAGAAGTCAAAGCTCAGAGCCGCCGTTGCGGGATTTGCTCCGGAGGAAAATCCTGGCAACTCGTTCATGATTCCCTTGCTGGATGACAGTAAGCTTCCATTGCCTGCATAATAGCACGAATCACGCTCTCAATATCGTTCATCACATCGTTGTTCCAGAAACGAAGAACTGTGTAGCCTTGGGACCCCAAATATTGCGTGCGTTCTTCATCATACGCCTCTTGATCCAAATGATGACTGCCATCCAATTCAATGATGAGCTTTGCTTTAGGCGAGCAGAAGTCAGGGATGTATTTCCCAATAGCATGTTGCCGGCGGAAAGTGACTCCTAATTGATCTTTTCGTAGCCGAGACCAAAGCTTCTGCTCAGCGAGAGTGGATTCTTTCCTCAGTTGAATGGCTTGGCGTTTCGTGTGAGGATTACTTCTCATAGAGCGCGGCACTTATCCCCTCCTAGCCTTCGCGTAGCATACTCGAAGAGTGCCCCCATTTGTGCCCTGCGAAGAACAGCGGGACAAAAATGGGGGAGGAACCATCTCAATCCGGGTATCAACAAATATATTCATGTCTACATTACGTTCCCCTCCCCCAAATTCCGTGTTCTTCGGCATTTGGGGGAGGAGGGAGGGGGACGGGTCTACAAGTCCCATTGGTTCAGCAGGTCCCTCAGTGCCAGCAGTTCTTCCCGCGACACGGTGACACCTCTTCCCATCTTGCTGTGATCGGGCGACCAATCACGGATGTCATACTTCGGGGGACGGCCATCCCAGCTGACCAGGTTGAGCTCCTTGGTCCAGCCGGAGCGAGCCTGCGAGAGCACGCCGATCTGCATCACAATCTCACAACGGATATCATCCACTGCTAACGTCTCCTTTTCGAACCGGATACACTCCGTATCGTCTGCATGATAGCACGGATTACGTTTTCGAGGTCGTTACCCCGCCTGCTTTACCTGCACCGACCGTGACCCCAGCTCAGCCTGCCAAAGCGAGAGGATCATAGTTTCCGTCTGAATGCCCCACCCGCTGTTCTTGCGGACTGGATGGGCCGTCGGTACAGGCAGCACGTCGCCCCTTGCAATATCGTCTGTCTCCTTCTTTGCTGGTTTCATCTTCCATCGCATAGGTGATAGCTATATTCCCCTCCCCCGAATTCCGTGTTTTTCGGCATTCGGGGGAGGATGGGTGGGGGCAATTCAGTTCTCCCCGCCGGCGAACACTGGCTCCTGTAGCACGTTGAGGCTCACCTAACTGTCATCTCGCTTTCGCTCGGTGAACCCGAAACTTTTTGTCTACTTCCCATTTCCCACCCGCATTCTTCAAACGCGCCAGTACCACGCCGCTATCCTTCGCCTCATCCTGATTCGCTTCATACTTGAGGATCGCATACTCTTCCACTCGCGAGGGGACCACTTGGTCAATATCGCTCGCCCCACCTGATATCGGTACCGGGTCCGTGTCCCGTTCCGCCCAGTAAAGGACAAGATAGGCTTCATCGACCTCTTCGGGAAATGGACATTGCACAGCCGAGGGCAGGATGATTTCATTGCCCTCCGAGTCAATCGCCATACCGGCATTTACGAGGATACCTGTGGCAGC
>DATHUN010000106.1:0-7553 GCA_035462205.1 Anaerolineales bacterium | reverse complement strand
GTAGTGGAACAATGAAAACTCTTACAAACGAGTCAATCAGTAACAGTGGGGCAATGAAGACTATGACCACGCTGTTCAGAAACAATATCCGTGAATATGGAATGTTGATTGCGCTGATCGCGGTCATGGTTTTCTTCCAGTTTAAGACCGGTGGCATCCTATTCAAGCCGGTGAATATCACCAATCTAGTTCTCCAGAACAGCTACGTGATCACCATGGCGCTGGGGATGTTGTTAATCATCGTCTCTGGCTGGATTGACCTGTCTGTGGGATCGGTTGTGGCTGTTGTTGGCGCGCTGGCAGGTGTGTTGATCGTCCGGTATCACATCGATTGGAGGCTGACCGTTGCAGCTTGTTTGCTGGTCGGCGCAGCAATTGGTGCCTTTCAAGGCTATTGGGTGGCATTTCTTAAAATTCCAGCTTTCATTGTTACGCTGGCAGGTATGTTGGTCTTTAGAGGGTTGACATTTGTATTGCTTCAGGGCGAGTCGGTCGGACCTTTTCCGACTGGTTTTCAAAAAATAAGTTCCGGCTTTATTCCAGATGTTTTTAAGTACCCGGGCTTTCATCTGACCACGCTCGTGATCGGAATATTATTTTCGGTTCTATTAATAATTTTGGATCTGCGAGGCAGGAGAAACCAGCAAAAATACGGTTTCGAGGTCACTCCGTTCTATTTCTTTGTCATTAAAAATACCATCATTACGGCGGCCGTTCTGGGGCTGTGTTATTTGATGGCTTCCTACAAGGGCCTTCCGAACGTGCTCGTCCTTCTTTTTGTACTGATCGCGGGGTACGCGTTTATCACGAGCCAGTCCGTCGTGGGTCGTCGCATTTATGCCATGGGTGGCAATGAAAAAGCCGCCAAGCTCTCCGGGGTCAATACGCCTCGCCTCTTATTTTATACATTCGTTAACATGGGTGTGCTGGCTGCCCTGGCCGGCATCATCGTAGCCGCGCGGTTAAACAGCTCCACGCCCAATGCTGGGGATGGTATGGAATTGGACGTGATCGCCGCCTGTTTCATTGGTGGGGCATCTGCGAGCGGCGGCATCGGTACGGTCATCGGCGCGGTGGTTGGCGCTTTTATGATCGGAGTTTTGAACAATGGCATGTCGATCGTTGGTCTGGGGATCGATTGGCAGAAAGTTGTCAAGGGAATTGTCTTACTGATTGCGGTTTTATTTGATGTCTATAACAAGAACAAGAGCGTATAGTATCAACCCTTTCATAAGAGCTTAGCGGATGAATCAATATTGGGAGACCAGGCTCGAATGGCATGGAACTCCCAATATTATTATAGGATGCTGCCATGGATGACATATTGAAGCAGCTGCTTCAAGAGGAGCAGGAACTACAGTTTGAAAGTTTCAACGAAGATACGGCCTGGAACATCGGTTGTCAACTTGTGCGGCATGCCTTAAGTCAGAGTCTTGCTGTCACTATTGATATCACCCGCGGCAATCACCAGCTTTTTCACGCCAGTTTGCGCGGAACATCGCCCGATAACGATGAGTGGGTCAAGCGAAAAATTCGAACCGTATATAGGTTTAGCCACAGCTCGTTTTATATGGGACAGCTGCTCAAGAGCAAGGGCAAACCCATCGAAGAAGTGTACCTTTTATCGGAAAGTGAATACGCGGCACATGGCGGCTGTTTCCCGGTGATTGTCAAAGATACTGGTGTGGTTGGAACAATCACGGTTTCGGGGTTGCCTCAGGAAGAAGATCATAAACTGGTGGTTCGGGCGATTCGAGAATATCTGGCGCAGGAGAAATGAGATGGCACTGAATCCCGTAATTTCCACGCTTGGGAGAAAATTGCGCTTGGCAGTCATCGGCGGCGGACCCGGCTCTTTCATCGGCGCCATGCATCGGCAGTCTGCTCGTTTGGATGATCGTTATGACATTGTCACGGGTATTCTTTCCTCCGAGCCGGAGAAATCAAAACAAGCTGCTGGTGAATTAGGATTTGCTTCCGATCGCTTATACGCGAACGTGCCCGAAATGCTGGATGCAGAAGCGTCTCGCACGGATGGCGTCGACGCGGTTGCGATCATGACGCCGAACGATAGTCACTATGAATATTCGATGGCGGCGCTTGCATCTGGTATCGACGTGATCTGCGACAAGCCTATGACCAACACTATTGCGGAAGCAGAGTCGCTGCACCAGAAAGTTCAGGAGACCGGGCTCGTTTTTTGTCTCACTCATAACTACACCGGCTACCCGATGGTCCGCCAGGCAAAGGCGATGGTTATGGATGGAGAGTTGGGAACGATCCGTTTGATACAAGTCGAATATGTGCAGGGCGGAAAAGCGGATGAAGAAAAAGTCTTCTCGACAGACGACTGGAAGTTCGACCCCGTGCGCGGCGGGCCCTCGCGCGTCATGGGCGACATCGGAACGCACGCCCACAACCTGACCCGTTTCATCACCGGCCTGGAGGTGGACGAGGTCGCAGCAGAGATCGGCCATATCGTGCCGAACCGCCTCATCCATGACTTCGCCGGGGCGCTCCTGCGCTTTGATAACGGCGCCCGCGGCAGCTTTTGGGTCACGCAAGCTGCGGCAGGCGTGGAGAACTGTCTGCGGATTCGTGTCAGCGGCAGCAAAGGTACTCTCGAATGGATGCAGGAATTCCCGCAAGTATTAACCTTCAAGCCATTGCAGGGACCTTCGCAAAATCGGACGCCGAACGGACCGGGCACATTGCCTCTCTCGGCTCGTTCCACGCGGCTCGTTGCAGGGCATCCCGAAGGATTCCCGGACGCATTTGCCAACCTCTACTCGGATGCGGCGGAAGCCATCGCGGCGCGCCGGGCAGGGAAACAGCCTGATCCGCTCGCCATGTATTTCCCGAACTCGTGGGACGGATTATTAGGCGTGCGCTTTGTGGGTAGTGTGATCCAGTCCAGCGATGCGAATGGTCAATGGACAAAGTGTTAGTCGTAATCAATTTCAGCTGCGAAGCCCACTAAATTTGTCCGTAACATGGCTCGCAGCAAAGAACGAAGGAATCACTATGACTAAAATCATTTTAGTCACCGGCGCAACCGGCAAAGTAGGGCGTGCATTTGTCGATCGTCTGTTGGCAGATCCCGAGTTCGATTCGTTCAGTATCCGGGCGTTGTGCCATCACCGGGAGCTGGAGCCCCAGGAGCGGATTCAAAACATCCACGGTTCCATCGAACATCGTGAGGTTGTCGAAACAGCGATGGAAGGTGTAACCCACGTCTTGCATCTTGCCACGGTCAAGGAAACACCGCAACAGATCATGGACGTTGCCGTGAAGGGCCTTTTCTGGTTGCTGGAAGCCTGCCGAACCAGCCCGACCTTTCAGCAATTCATCATGGTGGGCGGCGACGCGGGCATGGGCCACTTCGTTTACCCGCATCCGATACCGGTCACCGAGACGCAGAAGCATTCCGCTTATCCTGGCTGCTATGCGCTTTCCAAAGTGCTTGAGGAAGTGATGCTCGAGCAATATTACATCCAATATGATCTCAACGGCTGCTGTCTGCGCGCGCCCTGGATCATGGAGAAGGATGATTTCAAGTACCAGCTCTCCTTCGGGGAAGATGTGTTCGGTGGGCCGCGCTGGCGGGATTTGGTAAGTGAGCAGCAGGCGGAGGAATATGTGCGCAAGCAAGCCATTCCCGTCATGCTGGACCCCGATGGGATGCCCGTCAAACGGAACTTTGTCCATGTGGAAGATTTGGTCAGTGCTTTGCTGCAAGCGATTGATCATCCTAAGGCTTGCAAGCAGTTGTTCAATATCTGCATGGATGAGCCGGTCGATTATGCAGAGATGGGCAAGTATCTGCAAGAAACCCGCGGGCTGCCCATGGTGGAGATCAAGACTCCCTTTTACTCTACATGGTTGGATAATACAAAGGCAAAATTCCTGCTGGATTGGCGGCCTCAATACGATTTGAAGAAAATGATCGATGCTGCGTTCGATTATGTACGGGCCGAGGACGACGCCCGTCAGATTTGGTATCCGGGCTGATCATGGGAGATGAATATGGATCGAAACGAAATCCAAAAAGTAATTGAGGATGGAAGGACCGCTCTTGGCGTGGAGCTTGGCTCAACGCGTATCAAGGCAGTCCTGATCGGCGAGGATCACACCCCAATCGCATCGGGCAGTCATGAATGGGAGAACCGCTATGAACACGGCATCTGGACGTACAGCCTGGAAGATGTCTGGACCGGCTTGCAGGAAAGCTATCGCCAGCTCCACAGCGAGGTTTTAGAGCAATACAACACTACACTCAGGACCATTGGCGCCATCGGCTTCAGCGCTATGATGCACGGCTACATGGCGTTCGATCGGGACGGAAATTTACTGGTCCCGTTCCGTACCTGGCGAAATACGATGACCGGACAGGCATCGGAGAAGCTCACCGACCTCTTCGAGTTCAACATTCCCCAACGCTGGAGCATCGCGCACCTCTATCAGGCGATCTTAAATACGGAACCCCATCTGCAGAACATCAGCCATCTGACCACGCTGGCGGGCTACGTTCATTGGAAACTAACCGGTCAAAAGGTCTTAGGCGTTGGCGAAGCTTCGGGCATGTTCCCGATCGATAGCGAGACCAAGGATTACGACCCGCGCAAGATCGAGCTATTCAACGAATGTCTCAAAGCGGAAAACCTCTCGTGGAAGCTCGAAGACATCCTGCCCAAAGTGCTTGTTGCAGGCGATACCGCAGGTGTTCTCACCGAAGACGGCGCAAAACTGCTCGATCCCACGGGACAACTACAGGCGGGTATTCCGCTCTGTCCGCCCGAGGGTGACGCAGGCACGGGTATGGTCGCTACCAACAGCGTTGCAGAACGAACCGGCAATGTGTCCGCCGGAACATCGGTCTTTGCCATGATTGTTTTGGAACAGGCGCTATCTAGGCTATATCCTGAAATCGACATGGTGACGACGCCGACCGGCAAGCCTGTTGCCATGGTCCACAGCAACAACTGCACGTCCGATCTCAATGCATGGGTTGATTTGTTCCACGAATTCACCCGTGCGCTCGGGGTGGAGCTAAGCGAATCAAAACTATATGAAATGCTGTATAAACAGGGACTGATGGGCGAGGCGGATGGCGGCGGGCTGCTTGCTTTTAATTACGTTTCAGGCGAGCACATCACACATCTCGAGGAGGGCCGTCCCCTGTTTGTTCGTACACCCGAAAGCCGGTTCACACTCCCAAACTTTATGCGCGTGCATTTGTTCTCAGCGCTCGGCGCATTGAAGATCGGGATGGAGATCCTGTTCGAACGGGAACAGGTGAAGATCGACAAGATCCTCGGTCACGGTGGTTTTTTCAAAACAAAGGAGGTGGGTCAAAAGATCATGGCAGCGGCGATGAACGTTCCCGTTTCAGTGATGGAAACGGCGGGTGAGGGCGGCGCCTGGGGAATTGCATTGCTTGCCTCCTATATGCTCCATAAAGCAAAGAATGAACCTCTGGAAGCCTATCTTTCCGACAAGGTCTTTGCAGAGGAAAATGGCACGACACTTGCTGCCGATCCGGTGGATGTCGATGGCTTTATGACCTTCATGGAGCGTTATAAAAAGGGACTGGTCATCGAACGAGCCGCGATCGCTGGATTGACCTAGAAGACCTGCGAGAAGTTGGTGAGCAAGTAATGCGATATTCAAGCTTCATTGAAGGAAAGCCGGATCGCGAATTTCAAGGATTGGATAGCCGGAGACAGATATGCTGCAAAAACTAAAAGTAGAACTCGTGGCGTTGCATCGTGAACTGCCGAAAAACAATCTTGTCGTGTGGACGGGAGGGAATGTGAGCGCGCGTGACCCGAAAAGCGGGCTGGTGGTGATCAAAGCCAGCGGCATTCCCTATGAGGAAATGCGAACCCAACATATGGTCGTGGTCGATATGGACGGCAAGGTCGTCGAAGGAGAATTTAAGCCTTCCTCGGATGTGCACAGCCATTTGTACATCTATAAGCATCGTCCCGATGTGAACGGCGTGGTGCACACTCATTCCGTATATGCCACCGCATTTGCGGCGGTGAACAAGCCGATCCCGGTGGTGTTGACTGCCATTGCGGATGAATTCGGGGGTCCCATCCCGTGCGGCGGATTTGCATTGATCGGCGACGATGCGATTGGAAAAGTTGTGGTGGAAAGTATTGGCAATTCTCCGGCGGTCTTACTCAAGAATCATGGCGTGTTCACGATTGGCAAAAATGCCAAGTCCGCAGTCAAAGCGGCGGTGATGACGGAAGATAACGCCAAGACGGTCTGGCTTGCGATGCAGATCGGCGCGCCGGATGTGATTCCGCAGGAGGATGTGGAGAAACTACATCATCGGTATATAAATGTTTACGGACAATAAATCACCGAACCCTGTGCATTCGGGATATCCCTTCTCGAAAGGGAACCCCAAAGGGGTGCTACGCGAGGGCCGGGATTCGTCGAAAATAAGGAGCCATCATGATTGATTTGACACAATATGAAGTTTGGTTTGTGACCGGGAGCCAGCATCTATACGGACCGAAAACCTTGGAGACGGTTGCCGAGCATTCGCGTGAGATCGCCGGCGCCCTGGGAGCGTCTGCGCACGTGCCGGTGAATATTGTTTTCAAGCCCGTGCTCACCACACCGGAAGCAATTCGGGAGTTGTGTCTGGAAGCGAACTCCAGCAAGCATTGTATTGGGTTGATTACCTGGATGCACACGTTCTCCCCGGCCAAAATGTGGATAGCGGGTCTGACGTTGTTAAAGAAACCGTTCCTGCACTTACACACGCAATACAACCGCGAAATTCCCTGGTCCAGTATAGATATGGATTTCATGAACCTCAACCAGGCTGCACATGGGGATCGCGAATTCGGCTTTATCGGCAGCCGTCTGCGCCTCGATCGCAAGGTCGTGGTCGGTCATTGGAGCAATGAAGATCTCCAATGTGAAATTGGCACCTGGGTTCGTGCCGCATGTGCATGGGCCGACTGGCAAGGTGCAAAAATCGCCCGCTTTGGAGACAATATGCGCGATGTGGCTGTCACCGAAGGGGATAAGGTGGCAGCGCAAATCCAACTTGGCTACGATGTTTATGGTTACGGTGTTGGTGACCTTGTCAAAGCTGTGAACGGCGCCAGCGACGACGAAGTCAACAAAATGACGCAAACGTATCTGGATGAGTACGAGGTCGTCCCAGCCCTGCAGCCAGGCGGTGAAAAGCACGCCTCGCTCGTGGATGGTGCCCGAATCGAAGTGGGCATGCGGAACTTTCTCAGCGCCGGTAACTTCAAAGCTTTTACAACTACGTTCGAAGACCTGCACGGGTTGGCACAGCTACCCGGTCTGGCCGTGCAGCGCCTGATGCGCGATGGCTATGGCTTTGGTGCCGAAGGGGATTGGAAGACGTCGGCTCTCGTCCGCGCCATGAAGGTCATGAGCGAAGGATTGAAGGGCGGTGTCAGTTTCATGGAGGATTACACCTATCACTTTAGTGCCGATGGAGACAAGGTCCTCGGCGCGCACATGCTCGAGATCTGCGAATCGATCGCCTCGAGCAA
>DATHUN010000105.1:0-6406 GCA_035462205.1 Anaerolineales bacterium | reverse complement strand
TGCTGCCCACCAGATAACTGCTTCGGCCGTCGCATTTCCATTCCAGGCAGGCGGACCATTTCTAGCGCCTCGGATATGCGTTTGGAGCGCTCCGTGCGTGGGACACCCTTCATCTCCAAACCAAAAGCAATGTTCTGTTCGACGGTCATATGTGGAAAGAGAGCATATTGTTGGCAGACCGTGTTGACGGGGCGCTGAAAAGCAGGCACCTGGCTCATTTCCCTGCCATGGATCAATATCCTTCCTTCCGTTGGCAATTCAAACCCTGCGATCATCCGTAACGAGGTTGTTTTGCCGCAACCCGAGGGGCCGAGCAGTGAAAAGAATTCCCCATCCTTGATTTGCATCGTGACATGATTGACAGCCGCAAGAATGCCCCCTTCCGGCGTGATGAACTGTTTTAAGACATCCTGCATTTCGACTGCGAAACCATCTGTCATTTCTCTTCTCCTCAATGTCCTCGAGCCCGGACACACCGATTCTACTGATTTTTTTCTATTTGCATAGAATGTGCATCCTACGGGTTACATTGTCCTTGCTACCGCACCCACGGCATCCGTCAAACGATTCAATCCTTCGTCGATTTCTTCCTGCGAAATAATCAAAGGCGGCTCAATACGAATTGTCTGTGCGCTGGTCAAGGTGCCGGCAACCAACACACCACGTTTGAATAATTCCGCAGCGACCTTATAGCCGATATCCGGGGTGTGGAAATGCTGGCCAATGAGAAGTCCTTTTCCGGTCACCTTTTGATAGACCTGTGGGAACTCCTCAGCCAAATCACAAACTTTTTCGATCAAATAACCGCCCTTGGATGCTGCACCCTCCCACAGCCGGTCACGCAACGTAATATTGATCGAAGCAATCGCTGCCGCGCATGCCAGCGCGCCGCCGCCCGTGGTCGTGGTGTGCATGAACGGGTTAGGATACATCATCGGCTTGAAAATTTCTTCCGTTGTCGTCACCGCGCTGACCGGCATTACACCGCCACCGAGGGATTTGGCCGTGGCAAGGATATCAGGCGCCACATCCCAATGATCGACGCCCCACAGCTTTCCCGTCCGCGCCAGGCCGGTTTGCACTTCATCCGCAATCAATAACGCGCCATATCTTTTCGTCGCGGTCCGGACACGGGGCCAGAAATCGTCCGGCGGGACAATGCCGCCCGCTTCGCCTTGAATCGGTTCAAACAAGACCCCGGCGACTCCAATCCCTACTTTCTCACAAATATCAAGCTGCCGCTCGACCGCCTCCGCATCCCCGAACGGCACGTGATAGATCTGGCCGCCGTACAACGTACCCACCGGTTGACGGTAATCCGCTTTGCCCATCATCGAAAGCGATCCCATGGTCTTACCATGAAAACCCTTCAACGCAACAATGAACGCCGATCTGCCCGTATACAGCTTGGCGATTTTTATGGATGCTTCAATCGCCTCGGTGCCACTTGCCGCAAACCAGGAATATTTTAAATCACCCGGCGTGATCTCAGACATCAACTTCGCCAGCACACCCCGCAACGGGTCGATCAGCTCCTGGCTCGGCATCGGACTCCGGCGAGCCTGCGCGATCACGGCTTCGACGACTTCCGGATGACACCAGCCCAGGTCCATCATGCCATAGCCGCCGAGCCAGTCGATGTATTTGCGTCCCATCACGTCGGTGAATGTGGAGCCGTTACCAGACCATTCCACCGATGCCCAGTCCCCCGCCTCAGTAACCGACTTGCGATATTCCAGCCAGCCGCGGTTGAAATGCTCGGCAAAATTGTTTTTGGATTCTTCGACGATCCACTTTGCCTGCGATTCGGCGGGGAAGGTTTCCTGCTTGATAATGTCGAGCCATTGCGAAGAATAGGATAACGCGTTGTCGAAATTTTGATTCATATAATACCAAGGCAGGGACGGGCAGCCGCCCGTCCCTGCGAATTATTTAAAATTTCCTCGTCCAATCCTTCGGCCAGCGTTCGACCACGACCTTCTTTTGGGTAAAGAATTCGACCGCATCCATGCCCTGGCCGTGCATATCACCGAAGAACGATTCCTTCCAACCGCTGAACGGGAAGAATGCCATCGGCGCGGCGACACCAATATTGATGCCGATGTTGCCGGCTTCGGCTTCATAACGGAACTTGCGCGCTGCAGATCCACTCGAGGTGAAGAGGCTCGCCTGGTTTCCATACTGGCCACTGTTGACTAAGTCGATTGCTTCATCCACTGTATTAACGTGCATCAGGCTCAACACCGGTCCAAAGATCTCGGTTTTGGAGATTTCACTGCCACGCGGCACATCCGCTAATATGGTAGGACGCACAAAATAGCCGCCCTCATAGCCCGGGATGGAAGCCCCGCGCCCATCCACCGGAACGGCTGCACCCTCTTGGACACCGAGTCCGATCAAGGATTCTACTCGCGCCTTTGAGGCGGCGTTGATGACTGGTCCCATTTGGACGCCCGCATCCAAGCCGTAGCCCACGACGCGGGTCGAGGCCGCATCGCAAATTGCTTCGGTAAATGTATTGCGTGCCTCCGCTACCGTCACCGCAAACGAGACGGCCAGACAGCGCTGTCCCGCACAACCGAACGCCGAGTCGGCGATGATCTTGGTCGCCATTTCCATGTCGGCATCGGGTAGCACAATGACAGGATTCTTTGCTCCGCCTTGTGCCTGGACGCGTTTCCCATGTGCGGCCGCCGTTGCATAAATATATTTCGCGACGTTGGTGGAACCGACAAAGGTAATCGCACGAATGGACGGATGCTCCAGAATACCGTCCACCGCTTCTTTGGCGCCGTTGACTAAATTCACAACACCCTTCGGAAATCCAACTTGCTCGATGAGCTTCATGATGAACTGCATCGTCATCGGCACTTTTTCAGAAGGCTTCATCATGTAGGTGTTTCCAGCGGCGAGCGCATAAGGGAAATACCAGAATGGAATCATGCCAGGGAAATTGAACGGCGCGATTGTCGCACATACACCCAAAGGCTGGCGCAGCATGATCTCATCAATGCCGGGAGCGATGTCCTCCACGATCTCACCCTTCGACATCATCGGCATGCCGCATGCAACCTCTACATTCTCATAGGCGCGGACCATCTCTGCTTTGGCTTCTTCGAATGTCTTGCCGCATTCATTGGTGATCAACTTTGCGATTTCGTCTCCGTTCGCGCGCAGCAGATCGCGCAACTTAAAAAGATATTGCACGCGATCTTGCACAGGTGTCCGCCTCCAGGCTGGGAATGCAACGCTGGCTGCTTTGGCGGCAGCGTCGACGACATCCTTCCCACTTAGGGGAGTTTTAGCGATGACCTGTCCGGTCGCGGGGTTGATAACATCAAAATAATTTTGTGTATCGGGCTTGGTCCATTCACCATTGATGTAATTTAGGATTTCCATGTTCGCTCCAGAAAAGAGTAGAGACTATTTACAAGTCTCTGAACGCAAGTCTTAATTTCTCGATTACACAACCATCTTATCCATAAATTCTGCGAGACCTTCGTCAAGCAGGCTCATGCCTTCATCTAGTTGTTCTTCTGTAATCACCAGCGGCGGCACAACGAACAAGATGTTCTTGAAATTGAAGACATACACCCCATGTGAAACCAGGAAGTTCTTAAGTGGCGTGAGATCCATGGGCTCTTTTGTTTCGCGATTCTTGACTAATTCCAGCGCAGAGAACATGCCAATGTAGCGCACATCTCCCACCGAGGGGTGCCGGACTTTCATATCTTCCAGACATTCACCGAGATGTTTCCCCACTCGTTTGGCATTCTCAAAGATCTGCTCTTCTTCATAGGCTTCGATGGTGGCCAGCGCAGCCGCACACGCCAGTGCATGACCGTTATAGGTTAAGCCTATATATAGCATTTTATCCTCGAAGAATTTGGCAATTTTTTCTCGAACGATTACCGCACCCAAGGGAATATATCCGGATGTGATTCCCTTGGCAGTTGTGATGATATCCGGCACGACGTTCCAATTGTCTACGGCAAACCATTCGCCGGTGCGGCCCCATCCGCTCATGACTTCGTCAGAAATGAGGAGGATGCCGTACTTATCACAAATCTCACGTAGACGCGGCCAATAGTCGTCTGGCGGGATGATCAGACCATTGGTGCCGGTCACGCCCTCCAGGAAAATCGCAGCGATCTGATCCGGACCTTCATGCTGGATTACCTCTTCGACGTGCTTGATGCATTCCCGATGGCAGGTGTCCCGCGTCCAGCCAAAGGGACAACGGTAGCAATAAGGATCGAGGAAATGCACCACACCTGAGATCGCCGGTTCGGCTGGTAAACGGCGATAATCACCCGTCAGCGCCAAGGCTCCCAGCGTGGCGCCATGATAGGAGCGATAGCGCGCCAGGATTTTATGTCGCCCTGTATAAAAGCGAGCAATCTTGATCGCATTCTCGTTCGCTTCTGCCCCACCCAGTGTGAAGAAGGTCTTCTTCAAATCACCTGGTGTGATCTCTGCCAGTTTCTTGCCAAGCAACCCACGCGGCTCGGTTGCCATGCCCGGTGCGGCAAAGGTCAATTTTGCAGCTTGGTCCTGAATCGCCTTCACCACCTTGGGATGCTGGTGCCCCACATTGGTGTTGACCAACTGGGAAGCAAAGTCAAGATAGCGTTTGCCATCCATATCCCAAAAGTAGGGTCCCTGCGCTCTCTCCATGGGAATTGGATTGACCTGGCCTTGGTTGGACCAGGAGAAGAATGTATATTCCTTATTGAGATCCACGACCTCTTGCGATGTGAGTTTAGCCATTTTGCTCTCCGTTTTTATTTACGGATTACGAATTGGTAATTCGGAGTCCGTAATCCACTATGGTTATTGCTTTACTGTTTTCACCATCTCAGCGTAGACGTTCAAGGTCTCATCAATATCTGCTTCTGAATGCTCATAACAAAGGAACCAGGGCTCGCGGGCATCATGGTCGGGCATGACGCCACATTCGATCGCCTTCTCAGCTAATTTAAGATACATCTTATGATCACTGTTGGACCAATCACGCTGGCAGCTCACGGAGTCGACTCCCAACGAGAAGGAGAACATGGCGGGATAGCCGGTCATCACGACCGGGATATCACTGTCTTCAAAGATATCTTTCAACCCATCCATGAGGCGTTGTCCGCGCTGCGCAATAGTTTTGAGAATCGGTTTGGACTTCAATAGATTTAAAGTTGCGTATGCGCCCGCAACACCGGGTTTATTATTTGTGTACGTGCCGCCTTGGGCGACACCGTGCCCAATAATGGACATGATTTCTTGTTTACCGCCGAATGCCGCGACCGGGTAGCCATTGCCCAGAGCTTTGGCATAGGTCACCAGGTCCGGTTTAATGTTGTAATATTCCTGTGCACCGCCGTTAGCAATGCGAAATCCGGTCTTTACCTCATCCAGGATAAATACACAACCATATTCTTCCGTCTTTTTGCGGATTAGCTCCAGGAATCCATCCTGCGGATTGATCGCCGCGCAGTTGCCCTGACACGGCTCAGAAATTACGGCCGCGATTTGTTCTCCATACGAGCGCATGACACGCTCGAAACCTTCGAAGTCATTGAAGGGCAGCGTGATGATAAATTCACGCATTGATTTTGGGATCCCCGAGGATGCCGGCACCGGAATGGGACTGCGCCGATTGCCGTACGCCTCCACCGGTGCATAAGTAGACCACAAGGTATGATCGTGGAATCCATGATAATTGCCTTCGAACTTTAAGATGAGGTCGCGTCCTGTATAGGCGCGGGCAACACGAATCGCATGCATGGTTGCTTCGGTTCCAGAACAAGCGAAGCGGACCATTTCGACAGCAGGGGCCATCTCGATAATCATCTCTGCAACCGCGACCTCAAGCTCGCCGGTCATGGCGAAGAGAATTCCCTTTTGGATTTCTTCGATCACTTTCTGATCTACTTCATCATACGAATGTCCCAAAATAATTGGACCGAATGCCATACGATAATCGATGTACTTTTTTCCATCCACATCCCATAAATAGGCACCTTTGGCTTTTTGGACGTAAGGCGTGATTCCCTCGCCCCAGAAGCGGAAATTGGAATTGACCCCGAGGGGCATTACCTGCTGGGCGCGTTTTTGTAAAGCCTGCGTCTGTGAACCAAACATATATGTCCTCCAAAGGATTGATCAGTCTGTCGCTGAAGCTTCCTTCTCAGCAATCTCCCGCATAATATGTTCCGGAATGCGCCATTGGTACACATCCTTGATAATGAGCGGAACGATAGATGTTGTGGTTTTGCGAACTCCGGGGACCTTACGCACTACCTCAGTAATAAATTGATAGATCTCCGCCGTATCCTTGGCGACGATCTGAATACTGACATCTGACTCGCCAATGCCACACGCGACATAGCTCACATTATCGAACTCGGCCATTTTG
>DATHUN010000104.1:0-9581 GCA_035462205.1 Anaerolineales bacterium | reverse complement strand
GCTGCCACCGCGCTGCAAATCGCAACAAGGTCGATCGCCGAGGTGCAGAACATCCCTTACGTCTTTGTGGCATACTGCCCGGCTGTCCTGCCATCCTCCAAGTATCCCCCGCCGGAAATGGGCGCGCACTATTCATTTTCGCTGCCAGAGGCAGAGAATGCGCAGCTTTGGAAAGAAAATGAAAAGTCGTTCAATAGGTTCAGCGCGGTGCTCAACGACGAGCGGGCGAAAGTCGGCATGGGTCCTGTGACGAGCGTGCAGCGCTACATGTTTACGGATCGCCCGTGGCTTGCCGCCGATCCAGTGCTTGGACCAGCCTTCCCGCTCGACGGCATGCAGGTCGTGCAGACCGGCGCATGGATGCTAGCGGATGATACTCCGCTGCCAGATGAGCTTGAGAAGTTTCTCGCCGACGGCGCGCCTCCGGTCTACCTCGGGTTTGGCAGCATGCGAGCATCCGATCAGACCGCACGGATGTTGGTCGAGGCAGCTCGGGCCTTGGGACTCCGTTCCATCCTTTCGCAGGGATGGGCGAACCTCATGCCAAACGATATGGGAAACGACTGTCTCTCGATCGGCGATGTCAACCACCAAAAGCTGTTCCCTCGCCTGGCAGAGATCGTCCATCACGGCGGCGCCGGGACCACGTCCACGGCGGCAAGGGCGGGAACAGCCCAGGTCATCGTTCCGCACAATTACGATCAGTTCTATTGGGCACACCGGGTGCAGCAATTAGGGATTGGCGCCTTGGGCCCCTTGCGCGATGACCTCACCGTAGACAGCCTGGTCGAGGCGCTGCGCCAATGTTTACGACCCGAGGTGACTACACATGCGCACGAAGTGGCAGCCCGCATGGAGCTCCATGGAGCACGTATCGCCGCAGAACGAATCACGAATGAATTTGGTTAGCGGGTTGATCAACGGGCTGAACGAAATGAATGTATAGCGATGCTGAATTGCTGGGATGCCAAAATACCAGTAAAGTTTTTCATCTTTCAAGTCACGTTGCAATTCGAATGGGTACAGCCAGGATTCGTAACGAAACGCTTTGCCTGCCGCATTCGGACAGCAAGTGCCCGTCAGACTTTATAATCCCTTGCCGTTTAACCAGTTCAAAATATAGTCGGCGACATCCTTCCAGCCATGATCAATAACTAGAGAATGTCCCCGTCCCGCAAATTCCTTGAACTCGGTGACCGCCTTCGATTTGCCATAAGTTCTGAATGTGCTTTTCACCAACACTGGCGGCACAGTGTGGTCAGCCGCGCCCGAGATGAGCAACAGCGGGCCGCGCGTTGCGTTTGCGACGTTTACTTTGGTGGCGGAATGCGGGTTGAAGGTTGCCGTTGCCGCCTGGAACAACGGACGCCCGGGTGCAGGCATAGCATACTTTACGTACAAATCGTGCGCTTCCTGCTCCGAAACAGCGTTGGTAAACCCAAAACGGAACTGTGCTTCGGTCAATGACACGGCGCGGTTGAAGTTGCGTGGGTTGCCCAGCACAGCGAAGGAAGACTTTAGCGCCGAAAGCGGCAGCTCGGGTACGCCCTTGATCGGAGCTGGATCGATTGCCACGCCCGCGCAACCGAGGTCCCGTCCCAGCAGGTTTTGCACGAGCAGACCTCCGAACGAATGACCGATCAGAATGGGCTTCCGGTCAAACGCTTTGAGCTGACGGGCGATATAATCCGCGATTTCGGTCACACCATAGCCGGCAAGGGATTCAGCGTGCTCGCGGGTTGTCTTCGTTGAATCGGAATCCCCTGGCCAACTTGCGGCAGTTGCTTCGTAGCCGTTCGCCTGAAATAATTCGATCCACGGTTTCCAGGACTCGGCATGCAACCACAGTCCATGGATGAAGACCACCGGGTTTTTGAGAGAAGCAGCAGTCGACATGATGGTACTCCTTTCGGGATCAACCTATATAGAATTGTGTAGATGGAACTGGAATTAAGATAAAGTCTATCACAAATTCCGCAAACTCTTCTCATTGCAGAGAGTATGAAGGCAAAAGTCAGTGTCGGGTCGAAAAAAGTGATAGTACTGAAGTGCGATCCGACTATCACAAGCGATAGAGTCATTCGTGTACATTGTTAACCAAAGTGGATTCTGTTGAAATCTAATCTCTGTGAAGTTTATAGTTGAAAACTAGAAAGGAATGTATTTCTATGGCAACAAAGAGTAAAACAAATAATAAAAAGAAGAACGCTGGTCGTGCCTGGAAGAATGAGCGCGCTTCGGTAAGCAAGAACAATACCTCCCGCCCGAAGAGCAACAAGTACAGCGGCTCCGACAAAAGCAAGCGCGAGGAAAACGCCGAGCAATATTGGCGCGCCGGATACACTCGTGCGGATGGAACCAAGGTCAAGGGACATTATGTCAAGAAGAAAACCACATTGATCGAGAAGATTGTGGATGCTCTCACCTAGGTGCTCCTGCCGAAAATAATCCGAGCGTGAAAGGCTGCGAACAGAAATTGAGCGGACGAGCAAACTCGTCCGCTTTTTGTTTTGTAAAGATGAGCAAAAGATTTACTGTCCCACTCCAGCGGATGCGCTTGGGGCGCCGCCGGTGAACTTGATGTAAAATATTTTTGGGAAAAACCTTGGTTGGCATGGGATATCATCATTTCAAATGCTTGGCGTGCGACAAATAGTTTCAAGGTCGGTATAATAATGCAGATCCGTTTCCGTTAACAGGGAGAATACCTTCATGAATCAGCCTGCCCATCTGTCAGAGACGCTGTTGTTAAAACAGCCCACGATTAGTGCGGAAGAAATATGCTTTTTATATGCCGGTGACCTATGGATTGCTGCACGCGATGGCAGTCACCCGCATCGCCTCACCGCGGAAAAGGGATCCAAGAGTTCGCCCATGTTTTCCCCCGATGGGCAATGGATTGCGTTTTCAGGTAATTACGATGGGAATCTGAGTGTCTACGTTATCTCGCGCATGGGCGGATCCCCGCGCCGCTTAGCCTATCATCCCTACGATGACCTGGTGCGGGGTTGGACGCCCGATGGAAAGCACATCTTGTTCGCATCGGCTCGCGACTCGACTTCGCTGCGCTATCGCAAATTGTTCACCGTGCCGCTCGAAGGCGGTCTGCCCACCGCGTTGCCGATGGATATGGCAGAACGCGGTTCCTATTCCCCCGATGGCACACACATTGCTTATACTGCTTACTTCGAAGCGTTCTGGTCCTGGAAGCGGTATCGTGGCGGCATGACGCTTCCCATTTGGGTGCTCGATCTGCAAACGTATGACCATGTGGAGATCCCACACGAAAACGCCTCCGATACTTTTCCGTGCTGGGTTGGAGAATCGATTTACTTTCTATCGGACCGCAACGGCGTGATGAATCTTTTCCGTTGGCAGGTCCATCCGAATGATGTGGATCAAGTCACATTTCACACCGATTTTGACATCCGCTCCCTGACCGCGCACGGGGATTCGCTCGCCTACGAACAAGCTGGACGAATCCATATCTTTGATGTGAACACGCAAACAGCCACGCCACTCCCTGTTCTGATCGCTGCCGATCTACCGGAAACGCGTCGACATTACCAGAAGGCGCAGAACGCCATCCACAATTGTGGAATTTCTCCCAGCGGTGCGCGCGCCATCTTCGAAGCCCGCGGCGATATCTTCACCGTCCCAGCCAAGAAAGGTGACATCCGCAACCTGACAAAGACCCCGGGTGTTATGGAACGCGACCCGGCCTGGTCCCCGGATGGGCAAAGAATTGCCTTCTTTTCGGATGCCAGCGGCGAATATGCGCTGGTCATCGTGGATCAAAAAGGCGCGCAGAAAAAGCTCTTTCCCCTTACGGAGTTGATCAACAAAACGACGTTCTTTCACGGACCGACCTGGTCACCGGATAGCAGCAAGATCGCGTTCACCGATAAAGCCTTGAACGTGTATTATCTCGATCTCGAAAGACAGGTGGTGACCCAGGTCGATGCAGATACCTACGATCACCCCGATCGAACTCTGGAGCCGACTTGGTCACCCGACAGTCAATGGTTAGCGTACACACGGCGGCTGGATAACCAGATCCGCACGGTTTTTCTTTATCATCTGGAAACCAAGCGGACCCATCAGGTGACCGATGGCATGATCGATGCGATCAGCGCCTGCTTCAGTCGCGATGGAAAGTATCTCTTTTTTGCGGGGAGCACGAATTATGGATTGAACACCGGTTGGCTCGACATGTCATCCTATGATCGGCCTATCCTTCGTCATATATACGCTGTTGTTTTAAGCCGGGAAGATGCATCTCCCCTCGCGCCGGAAAGCGATGAGGAGAAGGACCCAGCAGACAAGAAAACCGAAGGTAATGAAAAACCCTCGGAGCAGGCCGACAAACGGACAGAGGCGGATCCGGCCGCAAAGACGGAAACCGAGTCGAAGAAGCCGGTGACTGTAAGAATCGATCTGGAAGGAATTACGCAGCGCATCGTGTCATTGCCGATTCCGGCGGGTAATTATCTGCGCCTCCAATCTGCCGAAGGCAAGTTATTCTTCATGGAAATCATCCCGGGTCAGCCATTAGATGCCTTCCCACCTGCCTGTCGTCTCAAAGCCTATGATTTCAAAGAACGCAAAGTGGATGATTTTATCGATCGGTTGCTTTCCTATTGGATCAGTGCCGATGGAAAAAAGCTGCTTTACCAATCGACGCAACCGATTCGTTATGCAATACTTGGAACGCAAAATAAACCCGAACCGAATCACGAGCTGTTAAACCTGGATGCGATGGAAAACGCCGTAGAGCCGCGCGCAGAATGGCAGCAGATGTTCCGCGAGGCGTATCGCATTCATCGCGATTATTTCTACGACACCGCGATGCACGGCGTGGACCTGCAGGCTGCCTATCAAAAATATTTGCCCTTCCTTCCGCATCTTGGCCACCGGGATGATTTGAACTATCTGCTAGCGGAATTTTCTGGCGAGCTGATTGTCGGGCATGCATATGTGGCTGCCGGGGATATACCCGCCCGCCCGAAGGTGCCCGTGGGGCTGTTGGGCGCAGATTATGAGGTGACAGCGGATGGCTACTACCGGATCAGCCGCATTTACGCCGGGGAGAACTGGCACCCAGAACTCCGTTCCCCACTGACGGAACCCGGGATTAATGTACAGGTGGGGGAGTGTATACTGGCAGTCAATGGTCAACCCTTGCGGCTGCCAACCATTATCTATCAGTTATTCGAGAACACGGTGGAGCGTAACACGGATTTGCTCGTTAGCCCGAATGCAAACATGGATCAGGCGCGGAGCGTCAGTGTCAGGCCGATTGCGGATGAGACGGCATTGCGCCACTGGGCATGGGTGGAAGATAACCGCAGGAAAGTGGATGCATTAACAAACGGCCGCGTGGCTTACGTCTACATGCCGAATACGAGCGTCGCTGGCTATGATTATTTCAACCGCTATTACTTCTCCCAGCTCAATAAGGAGGCCGTCATCCTGGATGAGCGCTTCAATGGCGGCGGATCGGTGGCCGATTATGTGATCGATTTGTTGAACCGTCCCATTTTGAGCTATTGGGCCACCCGCGAAGGAAAACCCTTTGCTACACCGAACGCTTCCATATTCGGACCCAAGGTGATGATCATCAATGAGCTGGCAGGCTCAGGCGGAGATGCCATGCCGTTGTTTTTCCGTCGGCGCGGATTAGGAAAGTTGATCGGCAAACGGACCTGGGGAGGGTTGATCGGTATCTATGATTACCCCGTCCTGATGGATGGAGGCATGTTCACTTCACCACGCATGGCGATCTTCAGCCCGGAGGGCGAATGGGAGGTGGAGAATGTCGGCATCGCACCGGATATCGAGGTCGAAATGACCCCCAAGTTAGTGATCGCGGGCCATGATCCGCAGTTGGAAAAAGCAGTCGAAGTAGTGTTGGCGGAACTCAATGGCAATCCACCCAAAAAGGTCACTCGTCCAACGTCTGCTATCAAGGTCGAAACTAGAAGCACCTGAAGCTGAAAAGAGAAGTCGTACTGGAAGCACGATTTTACTGATGCCCGACGATGCGATGCGGCACGTACGGCTCTTCCAGATATGTGACCTCGTCCTGGGTGAGTTTCACAGACAAAGCACCGACGGCATCCTCCAGGTGGGAGAGCTTCGTTGCCCCGATGATGGGAGCCGTCACCGGCTCCTTTTGTAACAGCCAGGCAAGCGCAATATATACGCGCGGCACACCATGCTTCTCTGCGATTTCCGCGACCCGCTCCACGATCCGTCGATCGGTTTCGGCTGTCGCATCGTACTTCGCTTTCGCGATCTGGTCGGTTTCAGAACGAAGCGTGCTTTCCGACGACCAGTCTCGCGTCAATCTTCCGGATGCCAGCGGACTATACGGAATCGCCCCGATCTTCTCGTCGCGGCAGAGCGGCAGCATTTCACGCTCCTCTTCTCGGTATATCAGGTTCAAGTGATCCTGCATGGAGACAAAGCGCGTCCAGCCATGCTCCTCGGCAACGTGCAGCGCCTTCTGGAACTGCCATGCCCACATAGCGGATGCTCCGATATAGCGTGCCTTTCCCGCCCGCACTACATCGTTCAGCGCTTCCATCGTCTCCTCGATCGGGGTCTCATAGTCCCAGCGATGGATTTGATAGAGGTCTATGTAATCCATCCCAAGCCTCTCCAGGCTATGATCGATCTCGCTCAGGATCGCCTTGCGCGACAGCCCGCCGCCGTTTGGTCCTTCACGCATCTTGCCATGTACCTTGGTGGCGATGATGACCTCATCCCGGTGGGCGAAATCCTTCAAAGCGCGCCCCAGGATCTCCTCACTCCTACCAATGGAATAGACGTTGGCGGTATCGAAAAAATTGATCCCCAGCTCGAGGGCCCGCTTGATGATCGGCCGGCTGTTTTCTTCGTCCAGCACCCATTTGTGAACCCAACGCTCGGCATCCCCGAATCCCATGCAGCCAAGACAGATGCGCGAGACTCTCATGCCTGTGGATCCTAATCGAGCGTATTCCATGGTTTTCTCCTATCAAATGATTTCTAGAATTGGCTTGAACCATGATGTCTCTACTCGCTGTTTTTGTTTTCAGTGTGAGAACGCTCGATGGCAAGGTAGGTCACGAGATCCCAGGCATTGTGGATACCGAGAAACAGAAGCAAAAGCATTGCTGCACTGATGCTATACAGTGCCAGCGCCGGATTCAAGGGCAGCGCCATTGCGGCGAGGATAATTACGATATACGCGAAAAGAGGAAAGGCTAAATACCATAGCCAGTCTTTCAGCGGGGTTTGATAGTGAGGCACTTGTCGCATCCGCTGCATGACAATCACAAGGTAAAACACGCCACCCAGACCGAACAAGCCGAGCACCAGTCTGACACTGAAGACAGTTTGCCAGGGCGCGCTGAGAATCCCAGCAAACAGAAGCACGGCGCCAAAATGCACAACTGTCGGTGTGTTAAACGCGGATATTCCTGCATACATCGTCTCTATATGGCTGTCGATCCCGGCGATTAAGGTTGTTGCCACGAACATCAATCCCGTCAGAGTAGCTGCAGCGGTGCCGATGATCATGTAAAAGTTTTGCCAGCTGCCTAGGATGGGTAACTCGGTTCCTTGCATCATAAATTCTGCCTGTCTGGTCTGATGTGTTTGGTCGTGTTTTCTAGTACGAAGAGCTCGTTGTACGCGGCACGAGTTTAATCGTTGCGGCTCGTGCTGAGGTGCTGTTGATGTGATCGACCGCGGCCGGGTAACGACGGTATTTCGTGCGATAGACGGCATCGATCTGTTCATTGATATTGGGATCGTCATCTTCCACGAACGTGACGTCTTTGTCCACGCCGCCGGCGCCGATATGTCCTTCGTGGCGCGTCTGCATGCCACGGAACCAGGCGGAGTCACGTCCATTTACAGATCGGACGTAGAGCTCATCACCAACGCGCACTACCCAGATAATCACTGCGTTTCGCAGTGTGCCATCCTTTCGCAAAGACGCGATCTGCAACTCTTCGGCTGTTCCGATCTTATGGAGTTGATCGCTGGTCCACGTGGTCATTGATCTGTCTCCTTACTCAACACTTGATCCGACTTGATATTCTTCATCGCTGATATGTTCCATCCAATCCACGGATTTACCGTTCGCTTGCTCAACAATAGAGATGGGAGTCATAGCCTTGGTCGCCGTGGCAGCATGCCAGTGCTTCTCTCCAGCCGCGAACCAAACCACGTCCCCCGGGCGGATCTTCTGGAGAGGCTCTCCCCAGCCCTGGGTGAGTCCGCAGCCAGCCGTCACTACTAACGTTTGTCCCAACGGATGGCTGTGCCAGACGGTCCGAGCGCCGGGCCCAAACGTAACGCTCGAGCCGTTCGCGCCTGCAGTATTATTTGGCTGGAACAGGGGATCGATCCGTGCTCTACCAGAAAACCATTCGCCGGGTCCTTTCGCGGAAGACTGTGAGCCATTTCGTTGGATATCCATTTCGAAACGCCTTACAAATTATTAGTTGCAGCCGCTCAGCGACCGGTCATTTGCTCCAGGCTATCAGGATAGCGGGCCCCTTGCACCTGGATTGTTGATATAGCGCTCTCGATCTTGCCCAGATCATCGGGTGTCAGTTCAACTTCTGTTGCCCCGATATTCTCTTCGAGGCGATGTAGTTTTGTCGTGCCCGGGATGGGAACAATCCATGGCTTTTGGGCAAGCAGCCAAGCCAGGGCGATTTGGGCAGATGTTGCTTTCTTCTGTTCTGCGAATTTGCCAAGCCATTCAACCAAGGCTTGATTCGCTTTCCGAAACTCCGGAGTAAACCGCGGCAGGTCATTGCGGAAGTCGGAACTATCGAAGGTGGTGTTCGCGTCGATCTTTCCTGTGAGAAAGCCCCGGCCCAGCGGGCTGAATGGCACGAAGCCAATTCCGAGCTCCTCGAGGGTCGCTAGCACTTCCACTTCAGGACCACGGGTCCACAGCGAATATTCGCTCTGGAGAGCAGTGACGGGCTGGACTACGTGGGCGCGACGAATCGTTTGCACACCTGCTTCCGAAAGACCGAAATGCTGCACCTTGCCCTGCTGAATCAAGTCCTTAACTACTCCGGCAACCTCTTCGATTGGCACATCCGGGTCAACACGGTGTTGGTAAAACAGATCGATGGTTTCGATCTTGAGTCGTTTGAGCGAGGCTTCGGCAACCTGCCTGATATGCTCCGGCCGGCTATCGACGCCTGTCGTTTCGCCTGTCTTCGGATCAAGCTTGAAGCCGAACTTGGTGGCGATCACCACCTGATAGCGAAACGGTGCAAGCGCTGCGCCGACAAGCTCTTCGTTTGTAAAAGGACCATACGCTTCGGCAGTGTCGAAAAATGTGATGCCGCGTTCGACGGCGGTGCGAATCAGTGAGATCATCTCCTGTTTGTTCCCAGCTGGACCATACCCAGAGCTCATGCTCATACAGCCCAGCCCGAGAGCCGAAACTTCTAGACCACTGTTCCCAAGTTTTCGTTTTTGCATCTTCCCAGCTCCTATCTTTTTCGTTTCCAAGTTATTCTTACTTCGATAAGTCTCTTTAATCTCCCGCCATGATTTCTTCT
>DATHUN010000103.1:0-2631 GCA_035462205.1 Anaerolineales bacterium | reverse complement strand
ACCAATGCATGTGTTCGATTTAAATATTATAACGCGGCAAACACAAGGCGCACCTTTCGATGCGCCTTCAGTTTTATCCGTGGGACTGCTACGCTGGCTTTTTCTTTAATCCTACCCTAATCTCTTCGCCATCGAATCCATCTTCGACAACGGAAGTCCCGTCAGGTGGAGTTACAAATTCAAGATTGGATGCCAGGGTTTCTGCGGTGATGTACTCCCTGTATGCCTCAACCGCGGACCTCAAGCCGGCCGAGGCGTCGACGAACAACTCAATACGATCAGCAACATCCAGGTCCGCACTCTTGCGCAGATCCTGCACGCGGCGGACGAATTCACGCGCCATTCCTTCCTGAACGAGCTCGGGCGTCAAGTCTGTAACCAAGGCAGCGACATAGGCGCCATCTTCTGCTACCGCAAAGCCTTCCTTGGCTTGTGCTTTTACTTCCACGTCTTCAGGCAACACATCGAATGAATCGCCATTGGCTTCTACGCGCAATGGTTTGCCCACCAAGAGCGGACGCGCCGCTTCTTCCGGGCTCATTGCCAGGATCGCTTTCTGTATCGCCGGGAATTTATTCCCATATTTTTGCCCGAGTTGCTTCGGCAAAGGCTTGACCGCATGCGACAATGCTTCGGTGGATGCATCCAACAAGCGCACATGCTTCACATTCAATTCATCTTGGAACAGGTCAGCATAAGTCTCCACCGCCTTACGCTCGGTCGGGTTTCCCAACGAGAATGCCACTTCTGCCAGGGGCTGGCGAACCTTGCGATTCGCCTTTTGGCGGGCGGCATGTCCGAGCGACACCAGACGCATGACCAGCGCCATATCGCGGTTCAAGGATTCGTCGATCATCTCGGGAAGCACCTCGGGCCATTTAGCAAGGTGAACCGACTCGGGTGAGGTCTCATCCACGGAGCGGACCAGGTTCTGGTACAACTCGTCGGCAAGGAACGGCATGGAGGGTGCCAGCAGCTTGGCGACGGTCACAAGAGCCGTGTATAAAGTGGAGTACGCGGCTTGCTTATCGGAGTCAGATTCAGATTTCCAGAAGCGGCGACGGGAACGGCGCAGATACCAGGTGGACAACTTTTCCACGAACGCTTCGATGGGGCGCGTCGCGTTGGGTACATCATAATGTTCATATGCCTCCGTCACGTCGCGGACCAGCACATTTAACTCGGAGAGCAGCCAGCGATCGAGATCGCTCGTCGCTATCGGCATTGTGGTGACGGTGGGTTTATCGAGGTTGGCGTAGGTCACGAAGAACGAATACACGTTCCACAACGTGAGAGTGAAGCTACGGATCACCTCACCCACCAATTCGGAAGAGAAGCGACGTTCCTGTCCCGGCGGCGTTGCCGTATAAAGGTACCAGCGGAAGGCATCCGCGCCGTTCGCGTTCAACACCTCCCATGGGGAAATGATGTTTCCCAGCGACTTGGACATCTTGCGACCTTCAGCATCCAAGATTAAACCTAAGGAAATAACATTCTTATACGAGATTTCACCGAACAACAATGTGCTAATAGCATGAAGCGAATAGAACCAGCCGCGCGTCTGGTCGACCGCCTCACAGATGTAATCAGCGGGGAATTGCTCCTCAAATTTTTCCTTGTTCTCAAATGGATAGTGCCACTGCGCAACAGGCATGGAGCCCGAGTCGAACCAGACGTCAATTAAATCGGGAACCCGCGTCATCGGACTACCGCATTCAGGACAATCCCAGTGGACCTGGTCCACGTACGGTCGATGCAAATCCAATTCGTTCAGATCGCGGCCGGCCTTTTCGGAGAGTTCTTTGACGGAACCAACTCCTTCGCGGTGCTTGCACGATTCGCACTCCCAGATTGGGAGAGGTGTGCCCCAATAGCGCTCACGGCTCAATGCCCAGTCGATGTTATTTTCCAACCAGTTCCCAAAGCGGCCGGTCTTAATGTGTTCAGGCACCCAGTTGATGGTGTTATTCAGATCCACCAGCTTGTCACGGAACGCGCTCGTGCGGATGTACCAGGAGTCGCGCGCGTAATACAACAGCGGCGTATGGCAGCGCCAACAGAACGGATAAGTATGGGTATACGCTTCCGACCTAAACAGCAGCCCACGTGCATTCAAATCTTCTATGATCAGCGGATCCGCATCTTTGACGAAGATTCCGCGCCAGGGCGTCACTTCCGCGATGAATGTTCCATTTGGAAGCACCGTCATTAACACGGGCAGATCGTGCAAACGCGCCATGTCCATATCCTCCGCACCGAACGCAGGAGCCATGTGTACAAGACCCGTACCATCCTCGGTCGTTACAAAATCGCCGAGCACAACAAAATGGGCGGGCTTTTCGGGCGGTAGGAAGGTGAAGAGCGGGCGATATTTCACGTTCTTTAGCTGCTTCCCTTTCAAGGTCTCCACGACAAGTACTTCTTCATCCTTGAAAACTTTTTCGACCAAGGATTTTGCGAGGATCAATTTTTCTTTTGTGCCGTTGTTCATTCGCTCGACGATGACATAGTCCACCTCAGGGTGCGCGGCAACCGCGACGTTCCCGGGCAACGTCCAGGGCGTCGTCGTCCATACGAGCAGCGATACATCCGGTTGGTCTACGAGTGGCATGCGGACAAAGACTGAAGGAT
>DATHUN010000102.1:0-2450 GCA_035462205.1 Anaerolineales bacterium | reverse complement strand
AATTCCCGTTGTTAGCGGTTTTGGCGACGGTCCTGGAGTTGAAAGATGTCATCACGCTATCGGTGTTGATGGCCATTCTAGATTGGCCTGGGTTGGCGCGTCAAGTACGGAGTCAGGTCTTGTCTCTCAAGAATCGTGAGTACATTGAGGCTGCCTCGATGTTGGACTTGGGCACGCCGCGAATTATCTTCCGCGAGCTGTTGCCGAACATGATGTCGTTCATCGTTATTTCAACCATCTTCGAAATGACACATGCCATCTATCAACAGACGGGTCTGGTATTTCTGGGCATCGTCCCATACTCCAGTGCCAATTGGGGTGTGATGATTAGTGCAGCGCAACGACGTGGAGTGCTTTTCAATCCACAAGCTGCTTGGAGCATCCTCGCGCCGATTGCTGCAATCATCATTTTCCAGCTCGCTCTGGTGTCTTTTGCGCGGTCTTTGGACGAGGTATTCAACCCGCGCCTGCGCACAAGCGTGTAGATCAAGAAGAGATGTTTAGCAGAGATAACATTTATGCCTGAACCTATCCTGTCCGTTCATAATCTTTCCATCTCGTACCAAGCGCGCCGCGGTCAAGTGCAGGCTGTGCGCAATATTTCCTTTGATCTGGAACGCGGGGAGGCTCTTGCATTGATTGGGGAAAGCGGCTCCGGCAAGACAACGATTGGTTTAGGACTCATGCACTTGTTGCCTACTACGGCCAAGGTGACTGGCGGAAGCGCCATCTATCGTCGTAGTCCGAACGGTTCGGCTGGCGGCGAGACGGAAGTGTTAAGCCTGAAGGGTAGCTACTTGCGACAGTTCCGCTGGCATGAGTGCGCGATGGTCTTTCAATCGGCGCTGAATGCATTGAATCCGGTTTTACGCATCTCCGAGCACTTCGTAGATACCGCAAAAGCGCATGGTTATTTATCGGGCTCGCGAGAGTCCAAGATGCTTCGAGAGCGTTCCTTGCATCTGCTGTCACTCGTGCGGCTTGATCCAGAGCGTGTCTGGAACTCTTTTCCGCATGAACTTTCCGGCGGGATGCGACAGCGTGTGTTAATTGCTTTGGCGTTATTGTTGGAACCACAATTGCTTATTCTTGATGAACCGACCACGGCTTTGGATATCCTGACACAGCGCAACATCATGGATGTGTTGAAAGAGCTTCGACAAAAATTTGGTTTCTCGATGCTATTCATTTCCCACGATTTAGCCTTGGCAGCCGAGCTGGCCGATCGCGTCGCGACCGTATATGCGGGGCAGATCATCGAAATTGGAGATGTGCGCACGATTTTCCGTAACCCTGGTCATCCCTATACCATCGGTTTGATTAAAGCTGTACCGACCCTCACCAGTGACAGGTCGGCCCTTGTATCCGTTCCGGGATCCCCTCCAGATCTCATTCAATTGCCAACGGGTTGCAAATTCCATCCGCGCTGTCCCTTGGCAGATGAACGTTCTCGCGAAGAAGAACCTCCCTTGGTAGAGATCGCGTCTGGACATCACGTGGCTTGCTGGCATTGGTCCGAAGCGCGTGAAGTATTGAAAACCTATCGCGCGCTATAGTGAAGTAAGGAATACAGATCAAGATAACTACATGTCCGAATCACTTATCACTCTCGAGCACGTGAGCCGAACATTCCAGGTTAAAGGGCAGACGATTAAGGCTGTCGATGATATCAACCTGTCCATTCCAGCCGGAGAGTTGTTGTGTTTAGTGGGCGAATCAGGATGCGGCAAGACCACAACTGGCAGGATGATCACAGGTCTGCTGCCAACTTCATCGGGACGCATCTTATATCGTAGCAAGGATATCGCGACGCTCTCACGCCCTGATCACAAAGCATATCGCCTTGGCGTGCAGATGGTCCATCAGGATCCTTACGCTTCATTGAATCCAATCCAAACGATCTACGACACATTAGCAGCTCCCTTGCAGCACCATGGTTTCACACGCGGCGAAGCGGAGACGAAGCGCCGCGTACGCGAGCTATTGGAAATCGTGGATTTGACTCCCCCCGATGATTACCTCGATAAATATCCTCATCAACTGAGTGGTGGCCAGCGCCAGCGCGTCTCCGTGGCGCGTGCCTTGACGGTGCGACCTGCATTCATTGTTGCCGATGAAGCAGTTTCGATGGTGGATGTTTCGATCCGGATTAGTTTGTTGAAGATGTTTGCCCGCTTGAACGATGAAATGGGCGTGGGTGTGTTGCTCATCACTCACGACTTGGCATTAGCAAAATATTTCGCCTGGGAGGGACGGATTGGTGTGATGTATCTGGGTCGCCTGGTAGAAATGGGTCCAGCGGGGGAGGTCGTAAGCCATCCTCAACATCCATACACCCGGGTGTTGCTGTCCGCCATTCCGGAAGCGGATCCGGATGCGACTCGTCACAAACAGCGAATCGAGTTGAGGAGTACCGACATGCCGAGTCTTTTGCAACTGCCATCCGGTTG
>DATHUN010000101.1:0-7849 GCA_035462205.1 Anaerolineales bacterium | reverse complement strand
GCTTCTGTCATTGCGGGTTTACTGTGGCAAGGTGCGGGCACATGGACAGGATTTGGCGCCAGTGCTCCCTTCTTTTTTGGCGCGGCGATGGTGCTGCTGGCCGGTTTGCTATTTTTGAGGCTTGTGAGATAGTTGCGCCTGCTACTTGCTCAAATCGAACAGGTATAAATATACGGATGAGCCCGGGGCACGGAACTCGTGTTTCTTATCCCCATTTTTCTTTAGATAGTCGAGGATGAAATCCTTCTCGTTAAAGCCATCCTTTTCATATACATGCGAGATTAGGATCCATACCCGTTGATGTCCCTTCAAGGTTGCCAGTTGCTGACGAATCTTATCTGGATCTTTGTAGTCCTCCAAATTGTTGGAGACGTAGGCGGCATTGCTCAATTCATACGTGGGAGCATAAAACTTGAATGCCGGGACCGCACCGTACGAGACATACATAACGTCCTCGTTCTGCCACATCTCCTGTAAAACTCCCATGGCAGGGCGGATATGTTCATAGTATTTTGGTTGAATGAAGTAGCTAAAGGATGTGGTCACTGGTCCATAGATGAGGAAGGCAGAAATCATCGCTAACGCAAATCTATCTACAATCACATTTGCTTGTAAATGTTGGTGCACAGCTTCGACGAATTTGCCGAGCAAAATTAATCCAATCGGAATCAAAAACAGAATTAACCGCTCTATCACTGGATAAAGTTGAAGAGCAGAGGCTGTCAGCGTAATGAAGAAGGTTAGTCCCAGGCAGATGGCAAGGTTTTGCTCGCTACGCCATAACACTGCCCAGCCTATTAGGATGAACCCAAACACGATATAGGTTGCATACGGGATTCCAAATTGCACTCCAATATTCTGCTGAATATTTTCCGCGAACCAACCAATATCATTCCACGGTGGAATCGGTAGAAAGCCGGTTTGCCAATATTCCTGTATGAATGCATCTTGCTGGATGCGTTTCAAAAGCAGAATATAGAGAAAACCAAATGTGACCAGCCAAAACATTCCGATCCCCGCAGCGAGCTTCAAACTTTCATTATCGCGTCGCCGGAGGTAAACGATCGCCAGGCTCAGACCGATGCCAGCCAGCACAAATAAGGCAGGATGGGAAAACCACAATGCAGCGAAACCGGTTAACGCTAATCGGAGAAAATCGCGTCGCTGCGGCTGGATGTCAAACAGGCGCACCGCCAGGAGGAGAAGACCGACCGTGAACGTGACGTCAAGGATGTATTGCTTGACTTCCGAAGAGTAGTAGATCAGACGTGGGTTCAGTGCAAATAAGGCTAGCGCGGTGAGCAGTGCCGGTCCGTCTGTGACGCGTTTTAGCAGCAGATAGAACAACCATACCGAAGCAATCCCGACCAACAAGGGGAACAAGCGCAGGGAATATTCACTGCGACCGAACAGCAAATGGAAAATTTTTTCGACCAGCAAAAACCCGACAGGGGAGCCCTGGCCATATTCCAGGGGTTGGAACAATCCTGCAAATCCGCGATCGACGACGCTCGAAGCCAGCATGGCTTCATCCAGCCAAAGGGAACGCCCGGTCAGGTATTGGCGCAGACGTAATACAATCCCCAGCACAATCAAGCCAACGGCGATTGCTTGTTCTGCCGTGAAGGATGACTTCCATTTCTTGATCATTATGGGCGAGCCTGGTCTAGGACCATGACGGCTTCCGGTTGATGTTTGCAAGCATTATGGAGCGGAAAGAAACGGTCTTTGAGAGCAGAAATGCGATGGAGCGTAAACCGTTGAGACGAGGAATCATCCGGGACATTGAAACGCAATTTGAAAGGACTGTCAAGCAGCCGCAGAAATACCAAACGAGACGAATCCTTTTGTCACGGATTGTGGGATTCCTCCTTCCGGCGTAAAATACCAAAGCCAATAGGAACCGTAAGGACCAATCATGTTGATTAGCGAAGAAAGTGATCTGGGATCACAAGAGAGTAAACCGCCAAGTATCTGGCGTGCAATACGCGTGGCACGGCAAATTTAATGACATCACGAGAGAGGTAGGCGCCTCTTGCGTG
Source organism: Anaerolineales bacterium (assembly GCA_035462205.1). Taxonomy (GTDB): domain Bacteria; phylum Chloroflexota; class Anaerolineae; order Anaerolineales; family Villigracilaceae; genus Defluviilinea. The sequence continues at coordinate 5,807 of DATHUN010000101.1, read as the reverse complement.
ATGATCTCACGCACAGGAGGCACTGATGCTCACGATTTATAAAACGACCGAGCAGGGGCTCGAAACGTTGGACTCCATGGCGAACGGCACATGGGTTAAAGTGATCGATCCCACGCCGGAGGAGATTGCAAAGCTGGTCAACTGGGGGATTGATGTGGATTACATCAACTATTCGCTTGACTTCGACGAAATGGCGCGCATGGAACGGGATGACGAATTCACCTTCATCCTGATTCGGATTCCACACTCACAGCCGGATGCAGATATTCCCTTTATCACGATTCCGCTTGGAATCATGATCCGGGGCAACACGATTGTGACGATCTGCCGCTACGACAAAGAGATGTTCAAGGTCCTTGCGAATGGAAAGTACCGTCTGCTCAAGACCAGCAAGCGCTATCGCTTTGCGTTGTATATCTTTTTGGAAACTGCCACGCGCTATCTCACCCACCTGCGCGAGATCAACCGCATGACGGAGACAATCGAAGATAAGCTGCAAAAATCCACGCGCAACCGCGAAGTACTGGAATTACTCAGGTATCAAAAGAGCCTTACCTATTTTGCCACCGCACTGCGCTCGAATGAAGTGATGATGGAACGCGTGCAGCGCACGCAGATCTTCAACTATTACGAAGATGATCAGGACCTGTTGGAAGATGTGCTGACCGAAAACCAGCAAGCCATTCAGATGACGAACATCAATACCGAGATCCTCTCGAGCATGATGGATGCGTTCGCTTCGATCATCTCCAACAATCTTAATGGCGTGATGAAGGTTCTCGCCGCCCTCACGATTATTCTCAATTTGCCGACCATCGTCGCGGGGTTTTATGGAATGAATGTCACACTTCCTTTTGGAGATCATCCTTTTGCTTTTCTGACGTTAATCGGCATTGCCGTTGCGCTTACTGCGGTTGCCACATTCATTTTCTATAAACGAGATTGGTTCTAGTGTATTGCTAGGGACGGGTGCTAGAGATGGGCAGCTGCCCGTCTCTAGCACGGAAGAACAACATGAAACCTGAATTGCTTTTTAATGTAAAGGCCACGCTGGGAGAAGGTCCCGTTTGGGATGCACGCAGCCAAACCCTGTATTGGATCGACATTCTCAATAAGCGCATTTATTCGGGATCCGATGTCCTCATCCAACTGGATGATCTGATCGGATGCCTGGCTCCCCATAAGAACGGTGGACTCATCCTCACCCTGAGCGGAGACGAACGGCAGTCGAGCTTCGCAAGCCTGGACCTGGATTCCCTGCAATTGTCGCCTCTCTCCGCTTTGAGCGATGAGCCCTCCACCAACCGCTTCAACGACGGCAAATGCGACCCCCGTGGTCGCTTTCTGGCCGGCACCATGGATAGGGAAGAGAAAAATCCCCAAGGTTCGTTGTATTCATTCGATGGAAAATCGATCACTAAACTCCTGAGCAACAGTACCGTCTCCAACGGCATGACCTGGAGCCCGGACTACCAAACGTTTTACTACATTGATACCCCTACTCGTGAAGTGAGAGCCTTTGATTACGATCTGGAAACCGGTAAGTTAGCAAACTCACGTTGCGTGATTTCTGTTCCGCTCTCCCTGGGCTGGCCGGATGGCATGACCTCCGATCTACAAGGCAATTTATGGATCGCGATGTGGGGCGGCGCGCAGGTCACCAAATGGAATCCGGATTCGGGCCGGCTGTTCGAACAAATCCCGGTCCCGGCAAAAAATGTTTCCTCGTGCACCTTCGGCGGGCAGGATGGGAACGAGCTCTACATCACCTCGGCCCGTATCGGCCTCGATGAAACCTCCCTGACTCAGTATCCGCTCACAGGTAGCGTGTTTCGCATCCGGACCAAGGTGGAGGGCATGCCAACATTCGAGTTTGCGGGGTAAAATCTAAAGCGGAGAAACGATGTCCATATCCAAACGAATCGAATATATTGATATTGCCCGGGGGATTGGTATTCTGCTCGTCGTGATGGGACATAACGATTTTGCGGCGATCTCTCCGTTTGGGCACAAGCTCATTTACTCGTTCCACATGCCGCTGTTCTTTTTCCTCTCCGGCTATTTTTTCAAGACAGCGATCGGGTTTTGGGATTTCTTCCAGAAGCGCTTCCATGCCATTATGAAGCCATATTTCTTCACCATTTTCCTGATCTACTTTATTTCGCTCTCCTTCGGGAAAATGGGCTTTCAGACCGCACTGACACGAATCATCAAATCGTTGTACGGAGCGGGGTATTATCTGGATTGGGTGCAATTGTGGTTTCTGCCGCATCTGTTCGTCGTGAGCCTGTATGCATTCTTGTTCTACGCGGTTCTGGCAAGGGTGGACAACCGCTGGATTCGATGGATCGTGCTGCTTCTTACACTCGGCATTGCCAGCCTCTTCCTCCAAACGTTTTATCCATTTTCGCTTTCCATCTTCGGCAAAAATTATGAGTTGTTCGGTTTGCCGTTCAGCCTGGACCTGGTGCTACTGAGCGGTTTCTTCTTTGTTTTAGGGAGCGAAGCGCGTACTCTCACCTCGGCGAGTTTGTTCAGCAACGTGTTCATCCTGATCGGGACGGGCGTACTGATGATCGTCTTGAACATGGCTTTCAGCGCGCGCATCGACTTCAATACCCGCGTGTACGAGTCTTTTGTCATCAACACCATCGAAGCGATCATCGGCATTCTGTTTGTCCTGGCGCTCTCGCGGCAGATCGAACTGCATACACACTGGCTGGCTTCGTTTTTCAAGTACTGCGGGAAGATCTCGCTGATCCTGTTACTTTTCCACGTTCCGATTCAGGATTTCTGGGGGCAAAAGATTCTAGCAGTCACGGGAAATCTGCCACTTTCCATCTGGCTGGCGTTCTTTATGGGTGTGCTCGGGCCCATTATTTTGTATGAATTGTTCATCAAAATCAATCCGGTTGCCTCCTTTTGGTTTGGCAGGGAAGCGGAACTGCCAAGGACGCACGAGGAAGCTATTCCTGCGGATGTTATGAAGCCAGAGGAAAACCAGCAGCCTGTTGTAAACCAATAATATGAGTTCTAACACAATCAAAGGTCTTAATACCAATATGATATTGAGACCTTTAATTAGTAATTCTTAGGTAGAGATAGAATCGCAACTATATATCATTCTGCTGAAGGGACACCGCCCCGCGGTTCGGTGCCGGGGAGAATCTCTACACTTATTTCATAATGAAAGATTCTTCGTCGCTTAGCTCCTCAGAATGACATGACTTTAATTCCGATAGTGGTTCTATGGCTTTTGGTACACGCGGACATAATCCACAAATAGAAATTGTGGAAACGTCGTGGTCATATTGGGATACCCGGGCCAGCGCCCACCAACGGCTAAATTCATGATGATAAAAAATGGATGATCAAAGATCCATTTGTCAGGGACATCATTCGCAGTGACTTTGAAATATTCCTGGTCATCGAAATACCAGCGGATTTCATTTTCCTGCCATTCGATGGCATAGACATGAAAATCATTTTTGAGCGAATCCGCAGAAACAATCAGGTTGGAGCCTACCCCGTTCCCACCGGAATAGCCAGGAGCATGGACCGTAGCATAGATGTGGTCCGGTTCGCGGCCAATGTGCTCCATAATGTCGATTTCACCGGCCGCCGGCCATCCCTTTTGCGGCATATTCTCACCCAACATCCAGAACGCAGGCCAGATTCCTTGTCCATAAGGGAGCTTCATACGGGCTTCGATCCGGCCATATTGCCAGGCATGTAGTCCCTGTGTTTTCATCCGTGCCGATGAATAGGGAAGCCCGCTAAAGGTTATGTCCTCTTCACGTGCCTCGATGACCAGCATCCCATTCACCACACGCGCATTTTCCGGGCGGTCGCTGTACGCTTCCCACTCTGCATTGCCCCATCCACCGCCGCCAGTATCAAAGGTCCAGTTTTCGCGGTTGATCTCTGTGCCACCAAATTCATCCTGCCAGACGATATTCCAACCCGGGCGCTCCCACTCGGGTGTCGGTGATGGCACGGGTGTGGAAGTCGGAGCCGGTGTCATTGTAGGTTGAGGAACGACGGCCGTACAGCTTGCCAGGATAAAAAAAAGGAGCACAGCGCTATAAATTCTCTTTTGCATCATGACCTCGCCTATGTATTGTGAAATACAAGATCATCCCTGCAATTTCCAGTAGACTGCCATGAGGATTGTAAAATCCGCCGCCATGTGACCGAGTACCGCTGCAATTAATCCACCATTGGCACGGGCAATTTGCCGCCAGAACCAGCCCGCCAAAACCAATAACGCCAGGCTATAAATGATCATGCTGACTGGTACTTTATTCAGCAGGATCAAGCCGTGGAAGCCTGCATAGAAAAAATCGGAGGGATAAAAATTTGTCGTTTTGCTGCCCAGGTAGCCGCGCCAGAAATATTCTTCCACGAATGGATTCACGAGAGTAAAGTAGATGATGAAAGGAATCCACATAGATGCATTCAAGCCAATCGCTTTTACGTGCACGGCGAGGTCGTTAGCAATTCCAAAGCGATCCCACAGTAAATATAACGTTATGCCGCTGCTCCCACAAAGAAGGACGCTGAGCAGAATCCATTTGATGTCCTTGCCTGTGATAAGGATGCTGAGAGGAATATTGGGCTTTGCAATGAATAAAGAAATAATGATGGCGATGTGAAAGGCGAGCAAAGAACTCCAGGCAGTGCGGAACATGAATAGCCCTACCGCCACGGCGATGTATACAAAAACTGGCGCGATCCACTTCATATAACCTGTGTAAGGATTGTATTGCGAGCGCCCGCTTGTAACAGAGATCTCGAAACAGATTCCGCCAAATCAGGTGTGACTAAAGCGATCATATTGCCGCCGCGTCCGCCGCCGCTCATCTTGGCACCCAGGGCACCTACTGTACGCGCGACAGAAACCAGCTGGTCAAGGGCAGGGGAGGAGACGGTCATTTCTTGCAGCAACGCGTGATTTTGATTCATCAGTTTTCCTAATTCGCTTAGGTTTCCTCTTTCGATGGCCTGGCGCGCTGCCCTGACAATTGCTCCCACGCCATCAAAAATCCGTTCCCATTTTTGGGAATCCGCTTCCCAGAGCTTCTTCACATCGCCCACGGACTCTTTCGTCGGAGCAGGAATACCTGTATCGCCAATGACGATCATAAACGGACTGCCAACACGAAAGATTTCCATCGGCTGTCCTTTTGTAAAATACACGGGCCTGGCGAAGGTAACGACAGTGTTATCAATCCCTGACGGAGTTCCATGATGAATCCTCTCGATCTCATAGGCGAAGGCGTTGATCTCTTCCTCATTCATCGGGAAATCCAAGTGTGACGATAACGCGCGTACGAGTGCCACCGTCACTGCCGCGCCGGAGCCGAGGCCCGCCGCCACTGGGATCGTGGAAGAAATATTGATTTCCAGGCTGGGAAACGGCGAAACGCGTGAAAGGAATAAAAAGTTATGGATAACGGCCGCGATCGGATGGTCGGAAGGGAGCATGTTCAGTTCGGTGTGAAGATCCACATCCGGGGCGTTGATCCAGATGCCTGCCCGCGCTACGTCTAAAACTTCCACATCCGTGTGCACTTGAGTCACAGGAACTGCCAATGCGGGCCGTCCGTACACGACCGCGTGTTCACCAAACAGAATGATCTTACCCGGGGCGGAAGAACAAGTCATAATCGTGGGGCGGGATACTTTATGAACACGAGGTGACATCCCGCCTTACGAAAGGTAAAAAATTGCAATCACAGTAAGACCCCAAAGCACTACTGTCAGCTGCAACGGGCGGTCTTTGAGTGCCACTTCATCGGGTGCGC
>DATHUN010000100.1:0-9218 GCA_035462205.1 Anaerolineales bacterium | reverse complement strand
CATGTCTTGTGGGTGACCGATACAAAACTGATACTCACAAAAGAGCCCTTTCAGATCGAACGGGGTGGCGGTGGGCACAACCGTAGCGCGCGGCGCCGAAGGTGTATTCGTAACGAGCGAAGCCAGTGTTGTCGCTATGGCATCGTCAATCGGAATACTTGGGGTTGCTGCAGTTTTATTGGGGAAGGAGCAGGATGTTACTGTCAATAATAAGAAAATTATTAAGCCATATTTCATGCGCCGATTATACAGTTTTTCGGAACAAATTGATGTTGTCGGCGTTTAAAGGGTAAAGGAGTGAGAATGAAACGACTTTTAGTTAGTATCATCTTAATGATGATTGTCATCAGCGCTTGCGCGCCGCAAGCAGCTGCTACGGAAGAGCCAGGGATTATTGAGGAGCAACCTACACCCACGCATGTCAATGTGGATTTGACACCGGCACAGCGCATTGCGATCGCAAAACTTGCCGAAAATCTCGATTTGACACCGGATAAAATTAAATTGGTTTCCACCGAAGCCGTGGATTGGCCGGATAGTTGTTTAGGAGTGTCGACGGAAGGTATCATGTGTTCGCAGGTCGTGACTCCCGGATTTCGTGTCGTTCTTGAAGCAGATGGCAAGCAGGTGGAATACCATACAAATCAAGATGCAAGTGTTATTGTTCCTGCGACCGTTGCTTTGACTTGGTCTCGCTCGGGTGGCATCGCAGGCTTTTGTGACAACCTGACTATTTACCTCTCCGGTGAAGTGCAGGGAACATCTTGCAAACAAGGTGAAATTGCGGAAAAACGCCTAAATGAACTTTTATCTCGTGAGCAGATCGCTACGATGAACGAATGGCTGTTGAAATACGGTGTTGTGGATATTGATGCCTCCGATCCTGCCAATGTTGCCGATGCGATGAGTATCAAAGTACACCTGGCTGGACTGGGAACGGAAAAGATGACCTCCAAAGCAGTACAACAAATATTGCTACAATTCATCCAAGACCTAAATCAAAAGCTAATGAATCCATAACCAAAAGAGCCCCGCAATTTGCGGGGCTCTTTTTCATCTGTGCTGTTTAGTGACCACTTCCAGCGGTCGTCGTGCCGTTGATAATGTCGTGATTCTCAGGTCCTTCGACCATCAGGAAACCAGCCAGTCCACGTTGCAAGCGGGCGAGTGCATGGTCCACCAGGATATACCGGCCGGGCACTTCGACTTTGAATTCGACCATGGTTGCGCCTCCCGGCGGGACGGATGTTGTCTGAATGTTCGTCAGGACGGGAGAGGTCAGGGATGCTTGCTCGTAGACCCGGTCAAAGATCTCGCCGATGACGTGGAAGGAGGAGGTAAAGTTTGGTCCACCGACACCGAAGAAGATGCGTACGGTCTCACCCACGTTGGCCTTGAGCGGCTTTTGTTCGGTCAAACCACCGACGGCACCGTTGAAGACAAGATACTGAGGATTTTCATTGAGGATGGCTTGTGTGTCTTCGTTGAGTAATCCCGTTGAGCCAAAGGCTTCCTTTGTGTAAACTTCACCTTGCATCACATAGAACTCACGGTCAACAGGGGGCAGTCCTTCTTCGGGCTCCACCAGGATCATTCCATACATGCCGTTGGCGATATGCTCTGCCACCATCGGGGTCGCGCAGTGGTAGACAAACAGACCGGGGTTCAATGCTTTGGCAGTGAACATAGTCTCTTCGCCGGGCTTGGTTTGTGTCATTGTCGCGCCACCGCCCGGACCCGTCACGGCGTGTAAATCCACAGAGTGAGCCATCGAGCTGTTGGTCATATTCTTCATATGGACTTCGATCGTATCGCCCACCCGCACACGGACGAAGGGTCCCGGTACCTGACCGTTGAATGTCCAGTACTTGTAGGTGGTTCCATCGGCAAGCTGGCCTAAGACTTCCACAGCTTCCAGATCCACGCGCACGGTTTGGGGTTCGCGAACACCGATTTCCGCGGGAATCTCGGTGGGGTCGCGGACGACGTCGGCGCCCTTGGTAGCAGGATTACTCACAACCACAGGCTCGCTCGAAATAACCTGACCGTTGGCGGATGCAGAGGCTGGAGCCTGGCCGTCGGTGGCACTGCCGGTAACGACAAACGTGCCTACCATGCCCGCTTCCTTGTGACCTGCAAGCAAACAATTGTATTTGAAGGTACCGGGCTTATCGGCAACAAACTCGAACGATGATACCGTTCCCTGTCCGGCAATATGCTCGGACTGGGCGTTGAAATCTGGGAAGGCAACATCGTGCTCCACACTGTCGCCAGCGGTCAGGATGATCTTGACCGTATCGCCCACATTGGCGCTGAGCGTGGGGTTCTTAATACCGTCGATTCCGCCGCCCATGCCCATAAACGCCATCTGGCCATCGGTCATGGCGGTCATCAGGGAATATTCCACTGTCCGACCGGTTCCGGTGGAAGCGGAGGTGGTGTTGCTTTCGGTTTTGGCCGCGCTAGCACATGCCGAAATCAGGACGGTGACCACCATCAGCAGACTAAAAAGTTTAAAAGAGATTTTCATTCGATGCTCCTTTGGGATGAATAGTTCTCGTTGACACATGTTTCCAAATCCCTCGCCATATCTTGCAGGGAGAGTTCGTAGGTCTCTGCAACATTTTGAAGGGTGCAAAACCGTTGTAAAAGGCAGCCCACGCAATCTGTATTTCGGTTTCGGAAAACCCAGAAAGCCAGGGGCCATTTTTTCAAAATATCTTCAACGGTGAGTTGAGCGTGGATAATCTGTGTGTCCATTGTCTCAACTTTACCCCTTTGTGAAAAATCCCTCTTTGCGCTTGCGCAAATAATGCGAATCAAAAAGCACGCGGGATGCGCGTGCTTTCGCAGCTTGCATTGGTTCCGCTTACCGATTTAACTCTTCGGCGATGCTCACCACGCCATGCGGATTTCGTATCAAGACCCGCTCGCGGCCTGCCTCTACCAGCCCCTGCCTCTCCCACTCGGACAGAACGCGGCTAACGGTGTAAAGCGTCGTCCCGGACATTTCCGCCAGATCCTGCCGGGTGAATGACAGCTCGATGCCACCAGCTATTTTGACGCCCATCTGCGCGGCGAGACGCAACAACGCGCGGGCAATACGCCGTTCCACTTTTTCTGTGGCAAGCTCGCGGTAGCGTTCCTGCATCTCCTGGATGTATGTAGTCATCAGTTTCATCAAATCAAAGGATAAATAAGGCCGCGACTCCATCATTTCCCGCAGGTAGTCACTTTTCACGGCGAGGGCAGTACTGTTCTCCATTGCCTGGGCAGTGGCGGGGTAGGTGGCGTTGTCACGGACTGCGCCCAGCGCGCCAAACATCTGCCACTCGCTGATCGTCCGTAAATTGACCTGCTGCCCGGCCGGGTTCGTTTGCATTAGCTTGGCGCGCCCGGAGATCAGTACATAGAGATAGACTGCCGGATCCCCCTGAAAGAAAAAGAACTCTCCCTCTTCAATGGATCGCTCAACCGAATGCTGTGCAATTAACTTGAGGTCTTCATCGGTGGCATGTTGAAAAACGCTGACCTGACGAAGCTTGAGGGGGTCAATATTCATAAAAATATTTTACCCCGAACCGGGATATCTCAAATAAAAATGACAAATTTCCTCTGAATATATGACAAGCGGAGATTGACATAGCAACTACGGTTGATGTATGATTGGCGTTGCCCTACCCCCCTGGGGGGGGTAAGAAATAAAGAGTTGAATATGTCTTTAGGTCGCAAGAGGTAACCATGGAAAATGATAGCACCATCCGTAGACTGAAAACAATTGAAGGGCACCTGCGTGGTGTGATCCGCATGGTGGAGGAAGACACGTATTGTATTGACGTCATCCGCCAGATTCAAGCGGTAGAAGCGGCTCTGAATAAGGTCAGCGCCAAGATTCTGGAAGAGCACTTAAATTCCTGTGTCATCACCGCCGTTCAAGGAAACGACAAAAAGGAACGCGAACGCGTCCTCAAGGAAATTACGGAAGTTTTTGAAATGTCGACAAAAGTGTAGCCAGGATTCCAGCCGCCTAGAGATACATAAACATAAATTAATCCAAGGAGAAATAAATTATGAGCACCGTAACATATAACATCCCCGCGATTCATTGCGGACACTGTACGCACACCATTGAAATGGAAGTTGGGGAATTGGCAGGTGTCCAAGTTGTAAAGGCTGATCAGGCGACAAAGAAAGTCCAGATCACCTTTGATGCACCCGCCTCGGAAGAGAAAATCAAGGCTTTATTAGCAGAGATCGATTATCCCGTCGAAGGCTTGATCAATTTGTAATAATGAGACCCGACAAGTCTGAGGTAGACCTGTCAGGTCTATGGATGTGATATGAGCAATACGAAACAACTCACTCTCCCCATCACAGGTATGACGTGCGCCAACTGTGTCGCCACGGTGGAGCGCAATCTTAAGAAATTGGATGGCGTGCAAAGCGCGGTCGTGAACCTTTCCTCCGAACGCGCCACCGTGGATTTTGAACCCACGAAGTTGCAGCTCGCGGATGTGATTGCCCGCGTCAACCGCGCAGGTTACGGGGTTGCGACCGGCGAAGCGGACCTCATCATCAAGCGCCTCTCCGATGACAATGATGCACGCCGGCTCGAGAAAGCTCTTTCGAACTTGGAAGGTGTTCTCGAAGCACAGGTGAATTACACGTCTGAAAAAGCGCGTGTTAAGTATGTTCCCACGATTGTGACACAAGCGGAATTGCGTCGCGCCGTTTCATCTGCTGGCTTCGAAGCAGTAGAGCTCGGCGGAGAGGCTGAAGACGCGGAAGCCCAAGCGCGTGAGCATGAAATCAATGAGCAGCGTCGGCTTCTAATCGTCGGTTTGATCTTCACCATTCCTTTGTTCCTTTTCGCCATGGCGCGTGACTTTGGTCTTTTGCCTGCTGCCTTCTACACCACGTCCAGTATGGATGGCATGGCTCGTACACCCGCGCCATGGACGAACTGGTTAATGCTTTTCCTGGCACTGCCGGTTCAGTTCTATGTCGGCTGGCAATATTATGTGGGCGCATATAAAGCGCTTCGCAATAAATCTGCAAACATGGACGTGCTGATCGTGATGGGTTCCTCCGCGGCATTCTTTTACTCGCTTCCCATTACATTCGGACTTCTGAGTGGACACGTCTACTATGAGACCGCCGCGGTCATCATCACGCTCATCAAGCTTGGCAAATTTTTGGAAGCGCGTGCTAAAGGTCGCACCTCGGAAGCGATCAAGAAATTAATCGGTCTGCGTGCAAAGACTGCGCTCGTTGTTCGCGCCGGACACGAAGTGGAAGTGCCTGTGGACGATGTTCGCGTCGGCGACGTGGTGCTCGTCAAACCCGGTGAAAAGATTCCTGTAGATGGCGTGGTCATCGAGGGACGAAGCGCGATAGACGAATCCATGCTGACGGGTGAATCACTGCCGGTGGAAAAGAAACCCGGTGACCCGGTCATCGGCGCGACATTGAATAAGCTTGGTCTGTTGAAATTTGAAGCGACAAAAGTTGGCAAGGAAACGGCCCTAGCGCAGATCATCAAACTGGTCGAAGACGCACAGGGAAGCAAGGCCCCAATTCAAAAGCTGGCCGATCAGGTCTCGGCGATCTTTGTTCCGATCGTGATCGTCATTGCACTGCTTACCTTTGCAGGATGGTATTTCTTTGGTCCGGCATTGCCAGTGAATTCAAATGTAGATAATTTCACCCGCGCTCTGATCAATATGGTCGCAGTGCTGGTGATTGCCTGTCCGTGCGCGATGGGGCTTGCTACACCAACTGCCATCATGGTCGGTACAGGCAAAGGTGCCGAAGCCGGAATCCTTTTTCGCAATAGTGAGGCGCTGGAACGCGCTGGAAAAGTGTCTGTCGTAGTTCTCGATAAAACAGGGACAATCACCAAGGGTCAACCGGCGGTCACCGACATGGTCACTAATCCTCATTTACCAATTAGCAAGGACGAGCTCCTTTGTCTCGCCGCATCCGTCGAGAAGGGCAGTGAGCATCCCTTGGGCGAGGCCATCTGGGCAGAAGCAACCACGCGTGGATTAAGTTTGTCTGAACCCGCCGGGTTCCAAGCCGAGGCCGGTCAGGGCGTGCAGGCTGAGGTCGAGGGAAGAAGCGTGATGGTCGGTAATAAGCGAATGTTTGAGGCGCGCGGCATTCAGTTGGGAAGCCTCGAATCTGAAGTGGCTCGGCTCCAATCCGAAGCCAAGACAGCCATGTTAGTCGCGGTGGACAATCAGGCGGCCGGAATTATTGCCGTTGCCGATACGATCAAAGACAGCTCTAAGGATGCCATCGAAGGACTGCATCGCATGGGCTTGAGTGTTGCCATGATCACCGGTGATAACCAGAAAACTGCCGAAGCAATTGCCAAACAAGTTGGTGTGGATACGGTGTTGGCGGAAGTATTGCCGGAAGGCAAATCTGCTGAAGTGAAGAAACTGCAAGCCGGCGAGAAGGTAGTTGCAATGGTCGGTGATGGCGTCAATGACGCGCCAGCCCTTGCCCAGGCAGATGTTGGTTTAGCAATCGGTACCGGTACCGATGTGGCGATGGCGGCTGCGCCGGTAACATTGATGAGCGGCGATTTGCGCGGAGTCTCGCGAGCCATCAACCTTTCCCGTAAAACCCTCGGTACGATAAAACAGAATTTGTTCTGGGCGTTCTTCTACAACGTCGTGCTCATTCCCGCCGCGGCGCTCGGATATTTGAACCCAATCCTCGCCGCCGGTGCAATGGCTTTCAGCAGTGTATTCGTGGTATCGAATAGTCTGCGTTTGCGAAAACAGATAATTTAACAAGTAAAAGGGCTTTGGAGATCTCCAAAGCCCTATTTTGTTTTAAACCCTTGTGAACAAGTTCAATCTAAAATTGCCCACAGCAAATATTGATTTCCATCGATGTCACCGTCCGTGCTCGATCCGCCTCAACAAATCCCGCTGCACACCCGCTCCATTAATTACGGCAACTTTATTTCCTCGCAGTATCAATAAGCTTCTTATTAAATTGTACTCATTAACATCCGCAGCTGCGGTTCGACTCTGGCGGCGAGTTCCTGAACCTCTGCGGTTTCGGTCAGTAATCCTTCAATCACATGACGAAATGCACGCAACAGTTCGTCTCTTTCTAAAGAGGTCACCAGTGTGTTTTGGAAGACACTATGTACTTCCGGGGGGAGGTCGTCAAAGCCTCGGCCGAAATTGGCAGGCAAGCCGCGGCGGCGACAGGCAAGACTAAGGGCATAGTCGCGTGTGCTGCTGATCCAATATTCGGCGTGCCAGAAGCGACCTCGCTCAATGCAAAAACGTGCCCGTAAGGCGTGATGTACCGCGTAGCCAAAGAGTTCATGCGCGGAAGGGGGTTCAGGGTACGGTTTCTCTACCGAACTGCCAAAAATTATCCTGAACTTCGGGCCTGTGGCGCCAAATTTTGCCGCGGGCGTAAAGGAAAGGTCGAACTGTAGGCAACCGGGAAGCAAAAACACTCGATAAATAGACGCTCCACTTGGTAAATCGAACAAGTGAGCTGCATCAAACTCATTCACGAGTTTGAGCGTCCAGTCGTTCAGCACATCGGACACAGGAATGTTGTCGTCCACTGCGAACGTCAGGTCAAGATCGGACCAACGATCGCCTTCTGTAAGCGCCATAGAGCCCACGACTGCTCCTGCAACAACCCGCTCATCTGAGTTGGCAAGTTGCAGAACATAATCTCGAACCCGATTACGGTCACTTACGCTAAACATGTTGATTCCTCATCATAATCTCCTTGCAATCCCATTCTATTAAAGAGGTTGTATATTATATTTAGTTCCACTCTGGCTGGTATCAATTTAAACTTTGGTAATTTGAATCTCGATCCCATTGTGATCTGACAAGTATCCTTGATGCCCGTTACTGATCGAGTATTTACTTGATAGGCAAAGATCACAATGTATATTCAGCGCGTGCTCATGGGGAAGACGGACGAGTATATAATCGATTGCCAACGAATAATAAGATTTTATTCCTGCAGGAGCCCGAAGTGTAGGTCGAAGATCTTTTGCCAGAGGGTCCGTGAGTCCCGAACGAGTGAGAAAATTCTCGTAGAGCCAACTCCCACGCGGGATATTAAAATCGCCAACCACCAGGATCAAGGAATCTGCGGATTGCGCCCGTACTGCTTTTGCCAACTGCTCCAATTGCTTTTCTTCCACGCCGGCGTACATCCCATGCCGCGTCCAGTCTCCTGCGAAATTCGCGAGGATATGCGTATTGAAAATAACGACAGGGATATTTCCCCAAGCTAACTCTGTGATCAACATCCCTTTATAAAACAATCTGTCTGCTAACATCGGGGTATACCAAGATCCCCGCTCTTGATAAGGTACAAAGGCGTTGCTCTCGATGGGAAAGCGTGAAAGCGTTAACAAGCCACCCTTCGGACAGTGAATATAGCGCTCACTGTACGAATATAAAAAACCGGGACAGCTTTTTACCAGCAAATCTCGGTAGGAATGAAGCTGAATTTCCTGCAGGCAGACCACATGGTAGGGGCTTTTCTCCAACTGCTGTGATAACGTCAACAAGCGCTGTTTGGTACCGGGGAGCCACAAGCCGAAGCAGTTGTATGTGAGTAACGAAAATGTATTTAACACGGCAATGCAAACCTACAGATGAAACACACAGTCGCCAAACACGGTCATTGCGAATTATTTGTGGGCATGGATTTTCATCATGTTCGGGTTCTCTATGATTTTACTGGCTCAAGGATGATTCCACCAAAAATTGTAGGTAGAATTAGTGCAATGAAAACTTCTGACTTCGATTACTACCTGCCTGAATCGTCTATCGCCCAGACTCCCGTCGAGCCGCGCGATTCGTCCCGTTTGCTGGTGTTGCATCGCGATACGGGCCTTATTGAACATCAGTTCTTTCGGGATGTAGCGAATTACCTCAACGCAGGAGACTTGCTGGTCCTGAACCAGACGCGCGTCATCCCGGCACGGATCTTCGCTCGGAAGGAGACCGGTGGTCGCGTGGAATTGCTGCTTCTGCGCCGTCGCGATCCCCTAACCTGGGAAGCACTGGTAGGGGGAAAAGGTCTGCGCATAGGCAAGAAAGTACGTGTGGAGGGAGGGCCTGAAGTGGAAGTCGTCCAAATCTTGGAAGGTTCAGAGCGCGTAATAAAATTTGCAGAACCGATCGAGCCGTTCTTTTCCAAAGTAGGGAATG